>NZ_JBZVFG010000040.1:0-35312 GCF_058402785.1 Candidatus Magnetaquiglobus sp. | reverse complement strand
AGGGGTCAATTCTTCGTGTCGTCAGGGGGTCAGTTTCTCATGTCGCCTGACACAACGCCGCAATCAGCAGAATGCGCGCAACCTGACGTCGCACCACGGGCACATGGGGGTGTTTGCCGGGACGCATGCCATTCTGCTCAATATTCGGCAAATGTTTGTACGTTTCCATTGGTGGTGAAGGTCACAACCTGATAAGGATCCGATTTCTGTCCAGGGACTTCCATGCCCGGAGACCCGACCGGCATGCCGGGCACGGCGAGCCCCTTGACGGACGGTTTTTCCTGCAACAGACGCCGTACCTCCCTGGCGGGGACATGGCCTTCCAGCAGATAGCCTCCGACCTGCGCGGTGTGACAGGATTCCATGGCGGATGGTACACCGAGTTGACGTTTCACGGACGTCATCTCCTCCATGTCCCGAACCCGCACGTGAAAACCATTCTGCTCCATATGTTTCACCCACTCCCCGCAGCAACCGCAGGAGGCCGACTTGTAGACCAGCACCTCGTCGGGCGCGACCGGAGTCTTGGTTGGCCACAGCCACCAACCACCTATCGCCACCACGGCACCTCCGAGCCAGAGCATGATCTTGCCGAAATGTTCTTTCATGGTTCGCCTCCATGGCGTGTGCAAAAATTGCAGGGTTCATCCCTTGGATAAGCTCCGGGAAGCAGGCTCCCGGCGCAACGGAAACTCTTTGATCACCGCATAGATCGCCGGAATGACGATCAATGTCAGCAGGGTGGAGGAGATCAGGCCCCCCACCATGGGGGCGGCGATGCGGCGCATCACCTCCGAGCCGGTGCCGGTGCCGGTGCTCCACATGATGGGCAAAAGTCCTGCCATGATCGCCACCACGGTCATCATCTTGGGTCGCACCCGTTCCACCGCCCCTTCCATGATCGCCTCGTGGAGATCGCCACGGGTCAGGACGCCCCCTTCCGCCTCACGCCGCGCCGCACGCTCCTTCAGGGCGTGATCCAGATAGATCAATATCACCACTCCGGTCTCTACCGCCACTCCGCCAGGGCGATAAAGCCCACCGCCACCGCGACGCTCACGTTGAAATGCAGCCAATCCATCAGCCAGATGCCGCCCACCAGGGCGAAAGGCAGGGAGAGCATCACGATCTGATCTTCACCAGCGAAAAGATGGAAAGCGCGGTCATCTCATCCGAGCGGCATCTGCTGGAGAGAATGGCGGTACTGGCCCGCCTGTTGGGCGACGCCCCGGAATGGCGGTCGTGCCGATGTGACCATGATGACCAACACCGGGAGCATCGTCATTCGGATCCATGACCCTGGCCCCGGCCTCCCCGAGGAGGAGTGGGTCAATGTGATGAAACCCTTCCGCCGCCTGGAACCCTCGTGCAACCGGCATACCGGCGGGGCGGGCATGGGACTGGCCATCGCCCACTCCGTCATCCGCGACCACGGCGGCGAAATCCGTTTCGCCCATCCCGCGACCGGGGGATTCATCGTCGAGGTGGTGCTGCCGGTGAGCAAACCCAATGCGGATTGAGCGGTACTGCGACTACGGTTTGACGGGGAAGAGGTCGCCTTGCAGGGACTTGAGACGCAGCAGGTCGCCATCCAGAGCGGGATGGCCGTGCCACCACTGGTGGTCGGGTAAGACGTGCCCCACCCCGATACGCACGTTTCAGGTGGGTTGCCGAGGGCATCTGCCACCGCGTGAATCTTGGTGGTCAATCCACCTTTGGATCGACCGATGGACTGCTGCCCCCTCTTTATTTTTGCCCCGGCAGAGTGCTGGTGTGCTTTGATGAAAGTGCTCAGGATCTGTTATCAGGATCATCGCGCACAGCTTACCTCTGGCGGTACAGCCAGGATCGCCGGACTTTGCTGTGCAAAAGATCCTTGATGTGCGCCATCGGTCGTCTCATAATGCTTCTCGCTCCATTTCCGATCCCTCCTGGGGATCTGTCTGACGCAATTCTAACGATTGAGAACAGGCCCTTTCCTAACCTCCGAAACCCATCCCGCCACACTTGACGCAGAGCGTGCGATGGACCCTCTCCAAACTTACTAAATGCAGAGTGCTCTATGAAAAGAATCTTTCCGATTTTGCCGATCCTCTTGTTTCTTCCCGCCAATTTGCTGGCCAGCACGGGTGCCATTCCGGAAGGCCCCACCTTGTTCGGCATTCCGGTCGAATTCATCCTGTTCGCCATGGTGCTCATGGGTGTTGCCGTGCTGCACAACAATACCCTCCAGGTGGCGCTGACAGGATTGGCGACCATCATCTTCTTCAAACTGGTCTTCACCGGATTCAAACACGGCAGCGGGCTGGAAGGATTGGGCCTGCACTTTCAACACGAATGGGTGATCTTGACCAATCTCCTTTGCCTTCTGATGGGGTTTGCGTTGCTTTCCAACCACTTCGAAAAAAGCAACGTTCCGGAACTGCTGCCGCGCTTTCTCCCCTCCGGTTGGATGGGTGGCTTCATGCTGCTGGGATTGATTTTCGTTTTGTCGAGTTTTCTCGACAACATCGCAGCCGCCCTGATCGGCGGCAGCATCGCGACCATCGTGTTCCGGGGACGGGTGCATATCGGCTATCTGGCCGGCATCGTCGCCGCCTCCAATGCCGGCGGATCGGGCAGCGTGGTCGGAGATACGACCACCACCATGATGTGGATCGCCGGCGTGGCGCCTCAGGAGGTCTTGCACGCCTATGTCGCGGCTTTGGTGGCGTTGGTGATCTCCGGCATTCCAGCCGCCTTGATGCAACACAAATACTCGCCGATTTACGCCAATACCTCGGAGGAGCTTCACGTCGATGGCGCGCGCGTGGCCATTGTGGCCTTCATTCTGATCATGGCAATCACCGTCAACGTAACGATTAATGTGAAATTCAATGAAATATCAGATACTTTTCCGTTCATCGGGGTCGCGGTCTGGGCCGCTCTGCTCTTGACCGCTCCCGTACGCAAACCGGACTGGTCCTTGATGCCGGAAACCTTCAAGGGCAGCCTTTTTCTGCTCTCCCTGGTGGTTTGCGCTTCGCTGATGCCGGTGGAGAAATTGCCCCAGGCCTCTTGGCAGACGAGTTTCGGACTCGGATTCGTCTCCTCCGTTTTCGACAACATTCCGTTGACCGCCTTGGCCATCAAGCAGGGCGGCTATGACTGGGGCATGCTCGCCTATTCGGTGGGATACGGCGGATCGATGATCTGGTTTGGCTCTTCCGCGGGCGTCGCACTGTCCAACAATTTTCCGGAGGCCAAATCCGTGGTCAACTGGTTGCGATATGGCTGGCATGTCACGGTCGCCTATATCCTTGGCTTCATGGTGATGTTGGCGGTGGTGGGTTGGCATCCGACGGCAGATCGGTATCATACGGATATAGGGGGCTCTCAGACAGCCACGCAATCCAAGTAACGGCGATGCCGTGGCGGCGCCCCCGATGATGAAAGATACTTGGGGATAGGTGACGCCAGCGAGATCGCGCAGTCATGAGGCCCCAACCTTGTTCTGCAACGAACTCCGTTGTTTCGCCTCGTACCCTGGATTGCTTTCTTTGGGAGCACACGGTAACGTGCATGAGGGGGGGAGTCCCCCCTCACCCGGGGACGCAAGCGGTCCATCCTTGCCTTGGCTCGCAAGCTTTTGAAAATCATGTTTACCATGGAACTCCCGAAGGGAGGTCCATGGTACGGGGGTGAGGGGGGTTCTCCCCATCATGCAAGTTATAAGGCTCGACAGGAGGGAAACCGTATCGAGATTCAACGGTGGATTGTGAGACCATTGCAGTCAATGGAAACGCACCACGTTGGGTTGAAAAGTTATTTGAATGCGGATGGATGCCAAACGAAGCAATAAGTGGTGATTGAGTACGAGTTTAATTAATATTTTAATTTAAAATATTATTATTGTACAACACTAAAGATTAAAAATATTTTTCGTAGTAACCGTTTGCGGCTCGTTTCACGCCCATCCCCCGGCGCGGGTGGGGGCTGGGCGATCCCAAAAAGACCGTCGGAACAGATGCTTGTCGCTAGACGTTTTCATCGGAAGATCCGCTCTTTCGTGTTCCTTGACAATGCATCGCAGTCACGCTAACCTTATTTAAGAGATTCCTTAAAAACCACAACGCATTGAACTGTCAATAAATTTCTATTTATGATCGTGTTCGTATGCATGGTTTTCAGCTCTTCTGGCCCAAAAGGCTTGCACCCATGATTCGAGATCCGGGCGGTCTACGATCAACAGAATTGAAACATGCAGATCTTTCCGATGTGAAACTTACCCAAGCTGACCTTTCTGGAAGCCATCTGTCCGCCGCAGATAGGCAGCAAGTCGATTTGCAGCGATCCAATCTGAGCGGCTGTTTGGCACATGCCAAACAGCCAACGCGGGCCATGAATGGCCCGCCCAATTGCGCAGCGATTTGAGAAGCACGAATCGATTGTTTCGATTCGTGCAGGTTCGGTGATTCCATGAATGGACTCACCAAACAGCCTCTGAATGGAGCGTACCTGTTTTACCATGGATCTCCCGAAGGGCGGTCCATGGTACGGGGGGTGAGGCCGGCAAGAAATTCCGCGCCCTGGATCTGGCCGGGGCGGTCCATGGTACGGGGGGTGAGGGGTTCTCCCCCATTTGAGGCAAGCCAACCCTTCTGGTGCCACGACGGTGCGCTCTCATCTTCAAAAGGCTCGTTTAAACCGCGTCTGTTTTGAGATGCGTCGTTTCCCGCAAGGCCACAGTGCAAAATACGGGCTTCGTTTCCAAAAAGCGGAAACGAAGCCCGCGAAGGCTGCGCACGGCGCATTTTTCGCAAAAGACGCGAACAATGCTTCTTTGAGAAGCGCGCGCTCAAGTCAAGAGCAAAGTCCCAAGGGCTTTGCTCTTGGATTCCCCAGGGGGGATAATCCCCCTGGACCCTGGAACCTGGAACGACGCATCCCGTGATGGGTGCGGTTTAAACGGGTCCGTATGGGTGGATGGCAAAAACGGCATTTCACCAGACATCGGGGTATGTCGTTAATCCGTACTGCTTGGCGTGACAAGGCCCAACTTGACAGGGGTTGGTGACGGAATACGGTTGATCTTTATCAAAGGTTTCTCGGAGTTTATAAAGGCGATTTGATCTCTGGGCGTTCTTCTCCACCGACGTTTTGCCGTTCTCTGTAGTCCGTGTCCTTTGCATCCATATCGTGGATGATTTTTCCGGGGGATTTTCTTGTCTTGGCAAATTCTCAAAGAAAAATAGTGGCTTTATATGCTTTGCATGGGGACAAGACGGTGAAACGTTAGCTTCTTTAACGAACGGTTGTTTAGGAGAGTCATCTTGAAAAGACATGCTTTCCCTTTCGTCCTTTATGTCGGAGTGATGCTGACTTTGGTTCCGACAGACCTCTGGGCTTACACTCGGTCAGATGGACACGCCGTAGCCGGCATTCCGGTCGATTTTCTCCTTTTTGCGATGACCTTGATTGGGGTTGCCCTTTTTCACAACCGGGTTCTGCAGGTCGCGCTCAGCGGTTTGACCGTCATTCTGTTCTATAATTTTTTGGTCACAGGCTTCAAGCAAGGCAGTGGGATGGGAGGGCTGGTTGCCCATTTTGGTCATGAATGGGTCATTCTGACCAATTTGTTTTGTCTGCTGGTTGGGTTTGCACTGTTGGCAGATCAGTTCGAACGTAGCCATGTGCCACAATTGATCCCAAAGGTACTGTCCAGAGGTTGGGTTGGCAATTTCGTCTTGCTGATTCTGGTCTTCATTCTTTCCGGTTTTCTCGACAACATTGCCGCCGCGATCATTGGCGGAACCGTCGCAATGTCAATTTTCAACAAGCGGGTCCATATTGGCTATGTCGCGGCCATTGTGGCGGCATCGAACGCTGGAGGCTCCGGCAGTGTCGTGGGAGACACCACCACCACCATGATGTGGATCGCGGGCGTGAATCCACTGGATGTGCTGCATGCCTATATCGCGGCAGTGGTCGCATTGGTGGTTTTCGGGATTCCTGCCTCTATTCAGCAGGCCAAACATGCCGAGATCGTCCCCGCGGACTCCGCGACGTTGCATGTGGACAAAGCGCGTCTGGCCATCGTCTTTATCATCCTGGTTTCCGCCATTGTCACCAATGTCACGGTGAATCTACGCTTCAACCACCTGGCCGATCATTTTCCGTTCATCGGTGTGGCCGTATGGGTGGCGCTGATTGCGACCTCATTCTGGCGCGCACCCGATTGGAAACTCATTCCTGGAACCGCCGCCGGATCGCTTTTCCTGTTGGCGCTGGTCACCTGCGCATCGCTGATGCCGGTCGAAAAACTTCCGCTTGCCTCCTGGGAGAGCGCGTTGGTGCTGGGTTTTGTTTCCGCGATCTTCGACAATATTCCGTTAACGGCGCTTGCGATCAAACAGGGCGGTTACGACTGGGGCATGCTCGCCTATACGGTTGGATTTGGTGGTTCAATGATCTGGTTCGGCTCCTCGGCTGGTGTCGCGATCTCCAATATCGTTCACGAAGCCAAATCAGTCGGAGCCTGGTTGAAAAATGGTTGGCATGTTGCGGTGGGTTATGTGGTCGGCTTTGCAGTGCTTCTGGCTGTTTATGGCTGGCAACCCACGCCGATCGGCAACTCGGCATCAACCTCTGCACCCACGGCATCTCACGCTGGAACCCAGTAACCTGCATGATCGGGCGAGAACCCCCTCACCCCCCGTTACCGTGGAACTCCCTTCAGGAGTTCCACGGTAACTCAAGCCCGATGCTCTGTCCGCATGGGGTGACCGTATATGCGGAGACATCCTTTTTTCGGCAGATGGAGAGGAAGTTGCGAATGCGGCAGAGGATGTCAGTGCCATCCTGAGCGCGGAAGCAGCCCAGAATTTTCTGATTTGGTCATCTGGAGGTCGTTTTTGGCTTGGTTGTGCGAGAAGGAGATATGGAGAGATTGTTCAGGAACAGGAGGACGCCGTACTCGTGTTCCTGTCGTCGTTTCCAAGAGGTTGTTGGACTTGCTGCGTGTGAGCCTGCCCCTTTTGCCGTTGCGGTGTTTTCGTTGGTGACTTTGTGAATGTCAGAGCCCAGTGTCATTTGTAACGAAGTACGATGAACATAGAATGCTCAGGGAGGTGTATAAAGAAAGATGAACCATCATTTTGCAGCAGCCATAAAAAAATTTTACGGAGGAGTGCATCCCGATGAGTGCAAGAAACTGTCTCTTCAAAATGCCATCGAACCGATCTCAATGCCGGAGAGACTCTTTATTCCTCTGCACCAACATATCGGGGCGCCCAGTGAACCCTGTGTGAAAACGGGCGATAAAGTGTTTAAGGGAGAACTGCTTGGTTCTTCGCAAGGTTTTGTCTCCTCTTGTGTGCACGCCCCCACGTCGGGTATCGTTTTAGGCATTGAAGAACATATAGCCGGGCACCCTTCCGGTTTGGGCCAACGGTGCATAGTACTGGAACCCGATGGAAACGATCAATGGCATCCGGAACTGACAGGACTGGAGGACCCATTGAACGCATCACCCGCCCTGATCATCGACAAGATTCGTCAAGCCGGTGTGGTGGGACTTGGTGGCGCATCGTTTCCCAGTTTTATTAAAATGTCGCCTCCGCAGCACAAGTCGATTGACATGCTCATCATTAATGGTGTGGAGTGTGAGCCTTATCTGACCTGTGATGCCAGGGTGATGGAGGAAAGGTCAGAAGAAATTGTTGAAAGCATCCGGATCATGTTGCATGCTCTGGGTATAGAGAACTGCGTGATCGGCATTGAAAACAATAAGCCTGGAGCTATTCAGGCGATGAGTAAAGCCATAGAGCATACGCCAAATATTCGTGTTTCCGTTCTTCCGGTTGTTTATCCGCAAGGTGCGGAAAAAATGCTTATTGAGGCAGTGACGGGTCGTCAGATTCCTGCCGGGAAACTGCCAATTGATTTTGGCGTCATTGTTCACAATGTTGCCACTGCGCTTGCTATCCGTAATGCGGTTCTGTTTGGGCACCCATTGATTAATCGTGTGGTGACCGTTACCGGCCTTGGTATTAATCGGCCTGCCAATCTGGAGGTCCCCATCGGCACGCCTGTACAGTCGCTCATCAATCATTGTGGAGGTTTGAAGCGTGATGTCAAAAGGGTAGTATTGGGTGGTCCGATGATGGGAGTCGCCATTCATGATTTTGGAGTCCCGGTAGTCAAGGGAACGTCGGGTGTTCTTGCCATGTTGGAGCAAGAGATGCACATTGAGCCTGAACAACCGTGCATCCGATGTGGTTATTGTGTACAGGCCTGCCCAATGCATCTGGTTCCGTGCGAAATGGCGTTACGCGCCAGACACGATCTGATCGATCAACTTCAGGATGTTAATCTTCTGGATTGTATAGAATGCGGCAGTTGTGCCTATGTTTGTCCGGCAAACATACCTCTTGTTCATTATTTTCGCTACGGCAAAATGGCAATGGAAAACAGCAAGAGGATGAATGAGAAAAAGGAGTTGACCAGTCAGCGTTCCCAAGCCAAACAGAATCGTATGGAATTTGAACGGGCTGAAAAGGAACGTAAGAAACAGGAAATGCGTTTAGCGGTTGCCGCAAAAAAAACCGAATCTGTGATGTGACGTGTGGACTCAATTTGGGCTGGCGAATTTTGTGTGTCAGGCGACATGAGAAACCGACTCCCTGGCGACACGAGGAATAGCCCCCTTCTTCCGGAAAGGAGGAGAGAGGACATGAACGAAAGATTCGGTTTCAATCCTTGGGCACGTTAACCAAGGAGGAAACCTCATGTTGCCAGCAGAGGATGTTTGCGAGATGCCGCGGTTGCGTCGACTCGGTTGGAGCAAAGGAGATACCTTGGGCCATGGGGCACGCATGGGGCGAATGGATTCGCCCCATGCGCGTTTGGTGGTGCCAGGGATGGAAGCATCCAACTGTCTCTGTGAAAGAGGACAGTCTCGTGCGGTGAATGGAATGCGCGGCGGCAAATCGGTGTGGAGAGATTCAGAAACACAATGCACGCAGCTTATGGCGAAGAAGATACCCAAATGCCGCAGTCAATACAGAATAGGTGCTTCCGGATAACAGGATCACAAGAATGGGTTGGTGAAAGGTGTTTCTTGCGAGGCTCACGGCAATAAAAGAGAACAGGATCGAGACTCCCCCGATCAATCCTGCCCACTTGAATATATTTTTTATAAAACCGGAATGATCCCGCAACCCGGAAAGCGCAATAAGCAGAGAGATGCAAGAATTGATGGCCTGCATGAAGACTATGCCGTTAGCTCCAAGCTGCATATCCTTGATCAAGATCCATCCCAATCCAAAGGTGAGCGATGCATTGGTGATGGAAGAAATCATGAACCGATTGTGGTGACCCGATAATTGCCTGGTGCGCCATACGAGTGAGGAAAGCGTGGCCGGAATGGTCGTGATGGCTCCAAGTGATAGTAGATTTGCGATAAGAACAAGATCCTTGTTGGAAGTGCGACCATAATTGAACAATACCGATGTGATCTCTGGGGCTACCCATGCGATGAAGCTGCATGCGCCGATGGAAATCAATAAAACACCCATCAAAAGACGTCGCAAACGTTCTTCTCTTCCGTGTTCTTGTGCAAGTGGTACCAGATAGGCGTCGCGCATGCTCAAGAGAGAACTCAGTCCCATGATCAGTTGCTGAACGGTCTGGATGGAGGCAATCCCACCTTCCGGAATGCTGGACATCCAGAATCTCTCCGCGAATCCGTAAAGGGTGCTGGTCATCAGAGCAGAATAGTGCTTGACGATACGGCGCATCAGAACGGGTAGAGCGACCCAGGTATATCTGAACTGGCCTTTGGCCTCTTTCAGTAATCGAATCAATAACCAGATTGTCGCCAGCCAATATCCGGCTCCGTAGGCCAGTGGCAACATATGAACATGATCGTGATTTAGTATGATCAGCATGATCGAAACCAGCATGATCAGCAACTCTCCAACAAAAGCCCAATTGAAGGCCCATATCGTTTTGACGGCAGCCGACAGGCCGTAGTATGTAATCAAACCAACAATCCATGGCAAAGAAGGATAAATCAGGGACTCGACAACAGCCCGATCCTCATTGCTGAATCCGGCGCAATAGATCAACTCAAGCGCAGGAACGACCGTTATGAACAGCAGTCCAGCACAACAACCCAATATAACCGATGACGCGGCGTATGGTAATAACGCTTCCTGTAGCGTCTGGTTGCCTTGTTCGTCCCGCAATTGAACAAGAAGTGCTGTATTGACGGTTTCAAGGATGATACCGATACTGAAAACGGATACGGAAGCCATGGCATAGATGGTCCAGAACAAATCCAGATCTCTGCTCAAGCCGTAATAGGAAATTGTCAAGGATTGACGAAACAGCCCCAACATCTGGAGCAGAATCGTTAATCCCGTTGCGGATAGAATAACCTTGTAGAAGGAGTTATGCACTGGATGTTTGTGTTGTTCGAGAGTGGAGTTTTCAGTCAACAGATGAATTCATGCGCTTCTCTGGGGCCGTTTTTTGAGGTTTTCTCGATATGTTGATGGAGCGCATGCAATAGCCTTTCAATGTTTTGATCTCTCAGGATGGGTTCCCCAACGCTTCCAGGGGAAGAAAAATTGCAGCAGTGACGTACACTGAAAATTTCCGCCAATCCCGTGATGATCTTTTCATCGGGAATTTCCTGTCCGAGTCGTTGTTGAATCGTCAGGGGCAAGGACGATAACGTCGTGATGCCACCCAGTGCATGGGCCATAAGGTTACTCCCCAAGGCAATGGCACTTCTTCCGAACAGAAAAGCCTCGAGAAGAGCGGTTCCGGTCACTGAAATTGTCAGCAAGGCGTGCTGGATCAATAAGCTGCTCTTCATGTCGGCTGAAGCGATCACGACACCTGGCAGTTTTTTCAATTGACGATAGAACTGAACAGGCCGAAGACCAAGACATGCCGGATGCTCCTTCACGACGAGTCGAATGTTGCCGGGTAGGGAAAAGCGGATGGCATCGAGGACTCGGAGTTGGTCTACAAAGTATGGGGCAGGGGTGTTGATGGAAGATTCAGGAGAGTACTGCAATGGATAATATACAAAATTCTCGGGAAGGTCAGCTTGAAATTCAACATGAGTCGTGCGTCGATTGATTCGTGCACGCACCCCCCAGATGGAGTCGCGCAACAAGGGGAGATTGTTGAGAAGTGCAACACGGAATGTGTCGGGTTCAAGGAGTTCAGGATGGCGTAGTCCCCGTTGGATTCCTTGCCATGCGCGTGATAAAAAAGGTTGTCGGAAGTCAGGGAGTGGCTCGCCTGGGAAGTGAATGGGGGAATTGGCGGGTGTTGGACTCTTGCGGAATTGATGCAAGAATTGTTCAGCCTCCGAGAGGCTGGCGGCATTGACTTCAGCATAGCTGGGCACGATTTCCGCATCCGCTTCGGCTAAAAAGATTCCCCCAAGATTGCGGCAACTGCATGGAACGATCAATCGAACGCCCAGTTCACGGGCGACAGCGGCAAAAATCTTGCCATCAACACCTTCTATTTGCGAAATCATTGCATAATCTGGTTGGATCTCCATGAAGAACTTCTTGACCACTAAATACAGTGAGGCGGCGCGTCGCAATTGCTCCTCGCCTGATCGGTGTTTGAAGTTCCGTTTTTCGGCAGCTATGTCAGAATAGATATTCCCGTTATACGAAGACAGATCGATTTCGTTGGCATGGGATACGCTCGCCAATTTCTCTGTCCAGGCTTTTTCGACATCAAGTAACGGAATTTCAGGTAATTTTTCTCGAAACAGCTGCAAAGGAATGGAATTGCCAAGTACGATGGACCATTCAAGAAAAGGGAATAAGGATTTTGATTTTTGAATCATGTAGTAGTGAATGAAGGGAAAGGCGCCAAACCCATGCAATATGATTTTCATCACCACACCCTGTATTTATATTTTGATGATCTTGATGCGATTCTGACAAGGATCGCCTTGAATGGCGTTTTTATTGTTGTATGGATAGGTCTGCCAGCGAATGGGCGAATGGGTTTGTCCTTTGCATGCTTGCGTGCTGCCATGGATGGAGCCAGTAAATCGTCTTCAAGATGAAGTGTGATGACCATCGCGTGGACAAATATTGCCGTGCGAGATGTTCTTGTTGAATAGGATTGCATAAATAGGTTGTCAATACAAGATTATGAGATATTTTTCAGGGCTTTCTTGTAAATCCTGGAGAGTCGTAGAACAGGTCGTCCAAAAAAAATGTATACATGTCTTTGCCAGCGCATTTGGAGCAATCTGAAGCGACTGATCGGGATGACGGGCGATGGTGAGGATTTTTTTGACAAAAAGAAAACAGAGCCACGATGTTTGACGCGATGCACGATTTCAAAACCATGATGGCGTAGGGCAACCTGCATGGCGGATGGTGATGGATACCAGGTGTGGATTTTGCTTGGCAGTGCGTCGGAGAGGGGAGATGAGAAATTACTTATAATGACAAGAAAAAGTCCATGATCCGACAGGGAATTTCGTACTTCTGCAAGGAAATCGCCTGGATTGTTTACAAAATAAATGGCATGTGCGATTGAAATGATGTCCCATCGCCCGGGTATGTTCTGATGTTCAAATTGTCCTATCATGCTGTTTATGCCAAGTTTTTCATGAAATTTCCCCGTATTGGGATCGGCATCGATCCCGATGGCATGCCAACCTTGGTCTTGAAAATGTTTGACTGTCACACCCAATCCGCAGGCGATATCCATGAAACGTCCTGGAGATTTCTGCATGAAAGGGCCCAAGGTCTCCCAGGTCAGTTTTGCCCAGTATTCGGCATAATGGATTCTTTGTTCCCATATGCTGTGCTCATTGTGGCTCTCTAATGATTCCAGACGATTGTAATTCCAATAGCGTTGCAGATCTTCCAGAGAGGCAACCATGGAGGGGTAACCGCTGCCGCAACGCACACACAGGTGCCAGGCATATCCATGGTTTCGTGTGGCCGATTGCCCGGACTCTCGGTCCAGAAAGGGCAACAACCAATGATTGGAACATTCGCAAATGGGACAACTCGGTAAAGGCTCGGATGACGACATGTGGTTCCTCTTGGTGCGGCCAAGATGAGAGGCTGTTTGGGAATGCCATCCATGGAGGCGACAAACAAGCACGGTTCGAAAGAATTGGACCGTGCTTGGACAAGGTGCTGCGCAATCTGGCGGCTATCCCATGCACGGGTTGGCTGTTTGGCCAGTGCCAAATGGTTTTTCAGAGGTCAGGCACGATCGATTTTTGTTAAGGAATGGAGAATGCGCTCTGCTCCCTGTCCATCCACCAATTTTCGGCCACGACCGGACATCTCAAGGCGGAGAGAGACATTCTCCAGCAACTTGACGACCTCTTGAGCCAAGGTTCGCGCGTCAACTTCGACAGCCACACCAAGATGCAAAGAACTCCCTGCCTCTTCAAATGGACGATTGATATCCGCATGAGCTTGATCAATCGATAACAACAATGTCGGAGTTCCCGTGGCGGCCAGTTCGTATTTGGTCAGGCCGGATAATGAAATGGCCAGGTCACTCCAGATCATCCAATCGGCGAGATTTCGTGGGGAGAGCAGCAGCTCGACGTGATGACGGGAATTGAGCGCCAGGCGATTGATTTCGAGCCGCAAAGGCTCGGGGAAACAAGGCCCGACAACGATGCGCGCATCCAATCGACGGTCGTCAATCTGCTCCAGTGCCTTCTGAATCCGCGGGGTCACGGCCAGGGGGTCCGCCCCCCCGCAACTGATCAGAACACGATCGCCTGCACGCCTTATGGGACGCTCCCACGCCTCGGCCATCCGATAGCATGAATCCAAGGGATAATATGCCGTGCCGTTGCAATAAAGGATTCCGTTCACGGGCTCGACCAGTATTTCACCACAATAGGGAGAAATTATGCAGTCCGCGGCAGGATTCTGCAACCTGGCTCGTAAAGAATCACAATAGGCGGCGTCCAGAATCGCGACACCGCAAAAGCGATGGCGCAGGGCATGCAGATAACGGTCGAATTCTTTAAGATGTTCAAACGTGCGAAAATGAGACAGATCCAATATCGCGATCGCAAAGTGGTCTGCCGTTTCGCCCGGACCAACGATCACGGCTGCATCATAGGCCTCTTCTGAGTGCAGTACTTGACAAGGATATCCGGATTCAACGACCACCTGTCGCGATTCCTCACCGCCATAACCCAATACAAAGGTGGATTCGATCCCTCTGAGTCTGGCGGCATCCGCCAGAACAAGGCAGCGACGCAAATGGCCGATGCCGATCCGTTGATCGGCATCCAGTCGGAAAATCAGGCGAGAGGGTTTCATGGGTCATGCTTTGCGGAAAATCGCTTCCACACACCCCCCTTCCAATTTCTGCTCGAACAGATCATCTCGATGTGCCGAGGCAAACAGTGGCACGACTTGACGAAAGACCGTCTCGGTGAATTCCAGTTCCTTCTCCCCATGGGCCCCACATGGAATATGGCTGCAGAAATACAGCAAGCCACGCTTGACGCACTCCTGCATGAAATAACTCCGTTTCAGGCGGGTTCGTTTTTCATCGACATCTGGAAAAGCCAACACCGAACGCACGGGATAACCCATCAGTTTGACGACATCGTCCAGTTGGTATTGCTTGATCAGATCCTTGAGGATTGCCTGAACAGCCTCTCCATGTTTCCAGTTCTGTGATAAAATGTTATGCGTCTGTAGTTCATCGATCGTGGCCAGACCTGCCGCCAGGGAGACCGTTTCACCTCCAAAGGTGCCTGAATAAAAGATTTCATCGAATATTTCCATGATCTCTCTGGGACCAACCACGGCGGATAAAGGCAAACCATTCGCCATGGCTTTTCCAAAAGTGGCCAAATCTGGGGTCACGCCAAAGAAAGCCTGCGCGCCCCCCAACGACAAGCGGAAACCGGTCACGATCTCATCAAAAATCAACAAAACCCCATGGGAATGGCACAGCTTCCGCACGCCCTCCAGATATCCCGCTTGCGGGGGTTCCACCCCTACGGGCTCCATGATGACCGCGGCAAATTCACCGGGGTGTTGGATCAACAACCGTTCCAAGGATTTCAGATCGTTGTATTGAAACACATGCGTCAATTCGGCCACCGCCTTCGGCACGCCCTTGTCGCGCGTGGTGGAACCGATAAACCAGTCATGCCACCCATGATAGCCGCAACAGGCGACCCGATCACGACCGGTATAGGCCCGCGCGGCACGAATCGCGGCGGTGTTGGCATCGGAACCGTTTTTTCCGAAACGTACCATTTCCGCACCGGGAATGATTTCGACCAGCCGTTCCGCCAGTTCCACTTCCAGCCGATGCATCATGCTGAAGGTTGATCCGGCGCGCATTTGATCGCAAACCGCCTGCTGGACGCGCGGATGGTTGTAACCAAGAATGATGGGACCGAGCGCCATCAGATAGTCCAGATAGCGATTCCCGTCCACATCCCACACCCAGGCACCCTCCCCACGCTCCAGAAAGTGCGGGGAAACACCTCTGACCCACTGCGTCGGTCCTTTGGAGAAGGTTTGGGTCGCGGAGGGGATGACCTTATAGGCACGCTCCAACCATTGTTTCGATTGATCAAAGTTCATCGTCGTGTCCGGTGCGGGTTGGGTTGAATGGGTGGACGATCTGGGAGGCTGCTTGGCACGGGCCAACCATCCGGCACGGATCAGGGCTGGTTCGCCAGATTGCGCAGCCGGTTGTTCAGGCACGAATGCGCATCGCGGACGTTTCTCGAGATCGTGCGGGGTCGCATGGAATGCACGTCCTTGGATCGCGCTTGTCGTCGTGTGCCGTGCCGGGTTGGGTCAGCAACTTCCGTTCCATCTTTGGCGGGCAGTCGTCGTGAGCGATTCTGCCGGATTTCCGGGGGCGTCGTGAGAGACGGCGGCCATTCCGGCAGATTTCAGAGGCGGTTTGGTGGTTCCCTTCATGGAATCCCCAAACCCGCACGAATCGATTCGTGCTTCTCAAATTGCCGTGCAATTTGGCGGGCCATTCATGGCCCGCGTCGGCTGTTTGGCATTTGCGAAACAGCCTCTCAGGCTTTTGATCCCTGTTCCGCGCCAGGCTCTCCGTGGACGCTGATCCGAACTCCGTTCTCCGTTGGGATCCCCGCTTCCACGAGTCGCCATGCCTGCTGGAAGGTGAGGGTGCGGATCTCCCCGGCGTGACGACGCCACACGCGATCATGGAACCGCTCCAGGGCTGCCAGATGTCCGGCATGAATCCCCTTGGGATGGATGTTCATGGCCACGAAGAGCGGATCTTCCTGCCCTTCACGGTAACCGCTGGCGCGCAGATGGTCCGCGAAACAGGCGAGCAACGGGCGCGGATCGGTGCCGAGTTCCAATCTTTGAAAATCACGCGCCAACACGGTGTTGAACCGCCACCAGGCCCGCTTGATCCGACCAGCCGATGATGGGGTGGCGATCGGTTCGTTGCAGGGGGTTCCGCGCGCGGCGGGACCGGATCGGTTCAGCAGGATTTCCCACCCCTGCCGCAACGCCTCGGGCAGACGCAGGGCCAGCCGGTGTCGGGGGGTGAAACGACAGGCGCCGATCGGAATTTCCAGCAGCCCTTCTCCACGGGGGGTCGGTTTGTTCAGACCGGTTCGTGGCGCGATCCATCCGTTCCCGTGCGCGGGGAGATGGGTGAAATCGACCCGTTGCATGGGGGTGTGGAGCGCGAATCCCGGAATGATGCTCGAGTCGATGCGATGGCCGGTCTCGAGCAAGGCTGCGAGCAGCATCGCTTCGTCGGGTTGGAGTCCGTACCCTCCGGCGCGAAAGGCGATGCAGCGGTAATCCGGGGCATGGGGGGTCAACAGTTCGGTCAGATGGGTGGTGGCATGGCGCAGCCAGGCCGTGGTGCGTCGTCGGCGCTCCTCGGGATCCGGGGAGCAGGTGCCGCAAAGATAGCTTGCCGGGTCGAAGTGAAATCGACCTGCTTCGATGCGGGTTGCCTCCCAGTGCGGGTGGAGATGGTTCTGGACATCGTGACCGTGCTGGATCGCCTCCACCAGTTGCGCTTCGGCCAGATCCGGGAAACGGTCCAGTCCCAAGGCGCGATAGCGCCACAGACAGGCGACATCGGCAAAGAGGGTCAGTGGGATGCCGAGCCTTGTGCAACAAGCCAGCAGCCGCGCGGTCGGCTCGATCAGAACCGCCTCTTCCGGCTGGTTGAGGCCTCCCAGAAAAAGTTCATAATCCGCAGAGTAGAGCAGGTGGATCATGCGCGTGGCCAAAGGGTCCGTGTGGTGGTGCGTGTCGAGGGCGTTGCCCTTGCCTGAGGTTGGTCAAACCGATCCGCTTCCAGATGCACGGGCGACGTGACGCCGGCATGGCGCATTGCTCAGGCGCGTGATTCGGGGCTTGATCCAGTTGAGCGTCCTTACCTCCACGAGATGATGAAAAAGATGCGACACCAGGATTATGAGGGGCAAGGATGTCGTCAGTACCAGGATGGCGATCACAATCTGATTGCCGATCCATTCGTGAAGGGTGACGAACAACCAGCAGGAGAACGATGCGAGGATGGGAATGTGGACCAGGTACAGGGAAAAGGAGATCTTGCCCAGATAACGGATGAAAGGTGTGGTGATCCAGGCATGGAGATGGTTGCGCAAGGAGGCGACGACCAGGATGGTCAATGCCAACAGATACTCCAGGGCATTGCCGTCCAGGATATGGTATTCGATGATGCTGCCCAATCTTGGGAAGACGCGCAAGGCCGAGAAAAAGGTCAGGAAGAGTACGATGATGGCGATCTCGATCCCGGATAGCGCGGTTGGACCCAGCAGACGCTTCAGGCGCTCCTGGGGTTGCAGATGAAGGGTCCAATCGCACAAGGCCGCGCCCAGAACAAAACCGAGATACAACGATTTCCAGAGCAGGATGGTCAAGAGCAGGTAGACGAGGGACCGAATCCACAAGGCCTGGCGGGCAAAGATGAATTGCAGTGCGAAAAGAGTCATCGAGGCGACGAACTCGATGGGCATGGTCCAGAATACGTTGTTGTATCTGGGAAAATCGGATGGAATGTTCAGAAGGAAGCGTAGGATCGTGCCGAAGACGGCATCCATGAGATTGGGTTCGAAATTGGACAACCGCAGAAGCCATCTTTGTTTGACCAAGGCGAATGCTTCGTTGATGGAATAAAGCTCCATTTTCAAGAATGCGTAGACCAGCAGTGCTGAAAAGATCATCGGAACGCCCAGGCGAAAGATGCGGTACAGTGCCATTTGGCGGATTTTATGGTTTCCGTGGTTCATGAGGATCGGATAGGACAGACTGAACCCGCTGATCACGAAGAACAGTTTAACCGATATCGCGGAGTGGATGAACAGATAGAAAGGGGAGTGATACACGAGCTGTTGCAGCCATTCTCCGTTGGGAAGGGTGTTGTAAGGCAGGAGTAAATTGCGCACGATGTGCGCCAGCACCACGGAAACAGCCGCCAGGCCGCGTAAACAGTCCAGATGTTCCACTCGGGATTCTGGAGATGGGGGTGGATCGGCGGGTGTCATGATGTTATGGTCAACCGTTGGAGGAGCCGCCACGGGTGATGCGTCATGTGAGGCGGATAAGGCAACCGGAGTGGGCTGCCGGTGAACGAAAGGAAGCTTTTTTTGGGCAACGTGACGGGACGGTTGCATCGTGGTTGTGTCTCGATTATGGGGTTAGTATAAGGACAGGCGCGGAGAAGGTCAAAGCAGCGTGATGAACAGGGACGATGGCATGGATGAAGGAGATCGGTCGTGTCGGGCATTCGTACCGTATTGAAGGCTTTGCTGGCGGGATTGCCGCGTCGCTGGCGCGAGACGCTGTGCGAAGCGGTGGCGGAAGGGTTGCATGACGATGCCTTGCGCGGGATGGTGGCCCGGCTGGCCCAGACTCGGGCTGAAGGTCTGCAAGCCGGGGAGGCCCTTCGTTTCCTGTTCCGGCTTGACGATCGTCTTTACAAGGTGCAGGGCGAGCAGGCGGTGCGTTTCGGTGCCGGACTGCATCCCAAGCATCGGTTGATGGCCTATCATGACTTCTTCGTCGGTCGTCTGGAACCGGGTGAGCGGGTGTTGGACGTGGGGTGCGGGAATGGGGCGCTGACCCGCGACATGGCCGAGAGGGGAGGGTGTCGGGTGCTCGGAATCGAGTTGGAGTCGGTCAAGGTGGAGGAGGCCCGTCGGTTGCGTCCCCATCCCCATGTCGAGTACCGGGTGGGTGATGCCACCTCGGAGGAGGGGGTGAACGGTCCGTTTGATGTGGTGACTCTTTCCAATGTGTTGGAACATCTGTCGGGACGACCGGAGTTTCTCAAGCGTCTGGTCGCCCGTTGCGGGGCTCGGCGTCTGTTGATCCGGGTGCCGTTGTTCGAGCGCGACTGGCGCGTGGCCCTGAAACGGGAGTTGGGGGTGGCGTGGCGATTGGATGCCACCCATCAGACCGAATACACGTTGGAGTCGTTTCACGAGGAGATGCGCGCCGCCGGTCTGGTCGTCATCCATCTCGAAGTGCGCTGGGGGGAGATCTGGTCCGAGACCAGACCGGTGGACACCGGGCCGGCAGAGGTGGTCGCATGATTCCCCTGACCCGTCTTGTCGATCCCCTGGTTCAGGAGTTGCGCGGGCGTCTGCGTCGCAGGGTCCATTACGTCTCCGATTCGGCCAACTGGTCTTACCGGTGGGATGCCCATTATATCGCCACCGGGCTGGAGAGCCGTTTGGGGGATGTCGTGCCGATCATCACCGCCCCCTGGCGTCTGCGCCATCAGGTGATTCTGTTTGGCAACCGCGCGGTCTGGTTTGCCGGTCCGCGCGATCGGTTGCACCCCTCGAACGCCCTGTTTCTCACCTGGTTCCACGGGGAACCAGACAGCGGCGAACCCAAAATGGATGAGATGTTCGCCAGGATGCCGGGCATCTTCGATCGGATGCGCAAGGTGGTCGTTTCCTGCGTGATTTCGCGAAAGGTGTTGATGGCGCATGGCGTGCCGGGGGAGAAGATCGAGTTGATCCCCCTCGGCGTGGACCTGACCCGTTTCCGGCCTGCCGATGCCGCGACCCGCGCCCGTCTGCGCGCCGCGCTGGAGATTCCCCGCGAGGCGTTCGTCATTGGTTCGTTTCAGAAGGATGGAATCGGCTGGGGCGATGGCGAGGAGCCCAAGCCGGTCAAGGGGCCGGATCTCTTTCTGGAGTTGTTGGAACAGCTCCGGGGACGCCATCCGAATATGATGGTCATGCTGACCGGCCCGGCCCGTGGCTACGTCAAGCGCGGACTCGAACGGCTGGGCATCCCGTACCGGCACCGCTTTCTGGAGAATTATCTCGATATCGTCTCCTGTTATCAGCTTTTGGATCTTTATGCCATCACCTCCCGTGCCGAGGGCGGACCCAAGGCGTTGATGGAGAGTTGGGCCTGTGGGGTGCCGGTGGTTTCGAGTCGCATGGGCATGCCGGCGGATTGGATCCTGGATGGCCGGAACGGGTTCTTGTCCGATGTCGGTGACACGGCGCGCATGGCCGAACAGGTGGGCAGGCTGTTGGAGGATCCGACGCTGCTGGCCACGATCCGGGATGGTGGGCTCGAGACCGTGGGGGGGTTGGATTGGGATCGGATTGCCGGGCAGTATCATGCCATGCTGCGTGAATGCGATGTGATTTAGGGTTGCCCTGGAAAGGGGCTGTTTGATAGACTTTGGTGCGTAACAAATTACTTTTTGTTATCGAAAGTCAGATGAAACGCTCCGGCAATCCGGAACATCGTGGTCGCAGCGCGATCTCTTCATATTAATGCAATGTACGTCCAAGGAAAGCAACGACATGACCATGAAAGCGGAGTTTGCCGGGTTGATCAAGGAAGCGGTCAAGGAGATGTTCTCTGCCTATCTGGTCATGGAAGTCGAGCCGGGCCCGACAGTCCAGAAAAAGGAGGATGACGACTACCGTCCACCAAGCTCCGAGGTGACCGTGGTGATCAACTTCTCCGGTGGCATCCACGGTGGCATTCATCTGGCGGCGCCTTTGCATGCCGCCATCGAGCTGGCATCCTCCTTTTCGGGCGAGAGCTACGACACCATTTTTGGCGAAGCGGGGGATGGTTTCGGCGAGTTGGCCAACATCATCGCGGGTGGGGTGCAGACCCGTTTGGGTACCGGTTTCGGCAACATCAACCTCACCCCGCCGACGCTGATCACCGGAACGGATTACAAGATGCAGTATAAAAGCAATTTCGACAGTGTGAAGCAGTACTTCAAGTGCGAGGCTGGTCTGTTTTTCGTCGAGTTCTTCTTTTACGTCCAGCAGTTTATGAAAAAACGCTGAGCGGTCGGCTGTTCCGTCCGGATCGCCGCGCGCGGTTCGGACGGGAGTTCCAGCGCCCGACAATCCCGGCTTCCCCTGCCGAGTCGGTTTCCCCTTCCGAGAGGGCTTTCCCTTTCAAGTCGGCATCCCCTGCCGAGTCGGCCTTCGGCGTGACCATCCCGAACCGGTCTTTCGCCTTCCATTCCCAATCGATGGGTCATGTCCCGGTCAAGCCGTCCAGCACGTTGGTCAGATGGGCGAACTCCGCGATCGAAAGGGTTTCGCCGCGTCGTTCCGGATCGATGCCGGCGCGGGTCAACCAGTCGCGCGACTCCGGGTGGATCGACTTGAGGGCATTGGCGAGCACCTTGCGACGCTGCCCGAAGGCGGCATGCACCACCTGGGAAAAGCGTGCCAGATCCCGCGTTTCGGCCAGGGGGAGCGGGCGGGGGGTGAGGCGGATCACCGTGGAGTGGACCTTGGGAGGCGGACGGAAGGCGGCGGGAGGCACTTCCAGCAACGGCTCGACGCGCATCCACATTCCGCACATCACCGACAACGCGCCATACGCCTTGGATCCGGGAGATGCCGCGAGTCGTTCCGCCACCTCGGTTTGCAACATCACGGTCATGTTGGCGACCGCCTCCCGTTGTTCCACCAGATGCATCAGGATGGGCGTGCCGACGTTGTAGGGAAGATTGGCCACGATGGTGAGGGGGCCGCCCAATTGGGCGGCCAGCGCCCGATAATCGACCCGCAACGCATCGGCACGCTCCACATGCAGCGTGCCCAACCCCTTGACGCGATTTTCCAGCAGCGGCACCAGCGTGGCGTCGAATTCGATCGCCCAGACCCGGCCACAGGCGCGCAGCAGCCAGACGGTCAAGGCGCCGGGTCCGGGACCGATCTCCACCACCCGATCCTTGGGATCGGCGCCAGAAACCGCGACGATTTCCTGAGCGATGGACTCATCGGCGAGGAAATGTTGTCCCAGACGTTTCTTGGCCTGGGGAAAGTGGGTGTGTCCGGTGGTGTGCATCGTGTTCTATCCCAGGAAACGGCGCACGCGCGGAATGAACTCATTCGGCGAGAAGGGTTTGGTGATGAAGTCGTTGGCGCCGAGTCGGAAGGCGGTTTCGCGGGTTTCGATGGCGTTGTCGCCGGTCACCAGGATCACCGGGATCTGACGGGTTTTTGGATCTTCGCGCACCCGGCTCAGGAATCCGAAGCCGTCCAGACTCGGCATCTGCACGTCGCAGATGATCAGGTGACAGACGTTGGATTGCAGGGTGGCGAGGGCATCCAGGCCATCGGTGGACTCCACGGTGCGCACCCCCTCCTGATGCAGAAAGGCCACCAGCAGTTGGCGGAACTCCGCGTCGTCGTCGATGATGAGCGCCTTGGGCACCACTTCCGGCAGTTGGGCGTAGAAGATGCTGCCGATCCCCTCCTTGGATTCGACGGTCAGGTCGCCGTGATGGGCGCGCAGCAGGTCGCGGCTGAAGGGGAGTCCGTAACCGGTGCCGTGTTCGCCGGCGGTGCCGACCGTGGAGGTTTTCTCCTCGAGGCTGAAGAGTTTGGGGATGCGTTTTTCGCGGATGCCGACGCCGGTGTCGAGCACCGCCAGGGTCGAGGGTTTGCCGTTGGGACGCAACAGGGTGATGCGATCGCCGCGATTGCAGAACTTGACCGCATTGGTGAGCAGATTGTGCAGCACCTCGCCGAACAGGGCCGGATCGGCATGCAGACGGAACGACTCCGGCAGATTGTTCAGGAGTTCGATCCCCTTCTGGTCGGCCATGGGACGGATCGACTCCAGGGACTTGTCGCCGAAGAAGCGGGCGTTGAAGAAGCGCGGTTCCGGGACGATCTTGCCGGTTTTCAGACGGCTGATGTTGAGGATTTCGTTGATCAGGTCGAGCATTTTGGCGCTGCTCTCGGTGATCCAGTTCAGATACCCTTTCTGTTTTTTGCTCAGGGGATTTTTGGGATCGTTGTCGAGGAGTTCCAGGAAGCCGAGAATCGAGGTGAACGGACCGCGCAGGTCGTGGGCCACCAGGGAGACGAACTGATCCTTGAGCCGGGTGGCCTGCTGGGCGGCATCGCTGGCGCGACGCAGGGCGGCCTCGGCCTTGCGGTGCCGGGTGACGTCGCGCAGGATCACCACCACATGCCAGGCGCCGCGGATCTGGATCGCCGAACTGGAGGCTTCCACCGGAAAGCTTTTGCCGTTCTTGCGCTTGACCACGAACTCGGTCACGCGTCCGATCATCGTTCCCTTGCCGGTGCGGCCAAACCCCTTGAAGCTGTTTTGCAGACGGGTGGCGAATTCGCTGGCGGGAAGGAGTTCCAGGACCGACCGGCCCAGGATCTCCTCCGGGGTGTGGCCGAAGACCCGCGCGGCGGCGGGGTTCCAGAAGGTGACCTGCATCTGGGCATCCAGGATCATGATCGGATCCAGGGCCGCCGAGGCGATGGCATCGAGTCGTTCCCGCGCCTCGCTCAAACTCTCCGCTTCGCTTTCGACCCGTTTTTCGAGCAGGGACTTGGCTTTTTGGAGTTCGCTCAAGGCTGCTTCGAGGTTGCGGGCGCTGCGACATTTTTCCAGCACATGATGGATGGCGCGGTTGAGCACCTCGATGCTCAGTTCGCTCTTGCGCAGATAGTCGTCCGCGCCCACCCGGACCGCCTCCAGAAGCGCTTCGTCCCCCTCCGTGCCGGTGAACAGGATGCATCCCGCCCGGCTGCCCATCCCCTTGAGGCGGCGGATCAGGTCGATGCCCGATTCGTGGTCGAGTCGATAGTCGATGAAGGCCAGGTGCGGATCGCCGTGGCGCTCCACCTGTCGAATCGCCTCGTCCACGGTGGCGCAGGCGATGGGGGTGATGGTCCAACGGACGATTTTCTTGAGCAGAGCGGACAACAGGGTCCGTTCCATCAGGTTGTCGTCCACGACCAGGGCGATGAGCGTCTCATCCATGGTGTTGATATTCCGTGCCTCTCTTGACCGTGGAATTTCGGGGGGTGTCCATGGTCCGGGGGTGATGGGGATCTTCCCCCATCATGCCAATTTGGGTTCAGGTGTCCTGAATCGCATCTGTTTCGGCGGTGTATTGCATGTACGATACCACGTTTTCCGCGATTGCGGAAAAATTGGTGTGTGGAAAGACGATTTTTTGTCACGCCATGCGGTTGTCGCGATTGTCGGGATGGGGTGGGATTTGCGTCTTTCCGGGATTCGGCCTGGGGCAGGCCTGGCGCAAATGTTAACATATTGTAAATGAAAAACCGTTTCTCCAGCTCGAATCAAACGAATTCAAAGGAGGTGGCGTTCGAACTGGTGAGTAATCTTGATTGTTCAATCCGGGTGGGTATAGACTGATTGGAATGAACGTCCGGTTGACGTGAGTCTTATTGGTAATACACACGGAGGGCATTGTCTTGACATGGTGGTCGGAGTGTAACAAATTGTCATGAATGGAGCCGCGCATCTGTTGATCGTCGAGGATGACACCGTGACACGGGAGCTGCTCGCCGCCTGTTTCGAAAAGGAGGGGTATGCGGTTTCGCGGGCCGAAAACGGCGCCGCCATGTGGGAGATCCTGGAAGAACAGGCCATCGATCTGGTGCTGATGGATATCAATCTGCCCGATGAGGACGGCTTTTCGTTGACCCGGGCCCTGCGCCGGCGCTCCGAGATCGGCATCATCCTGGTGACCGCCCGCAAGGAGGATGTGGATCGAATCATCGGCCTGGAACTCGGCGCGGACGATTATGTGGTCAAACCCTTCAACGACCGCGAACTTCTGATTCGCGTCAAGAACCTGCTGCGACGCACCCGCAAGCAGCGTCGGGAAGAGGATGCCTCCATCACCCGACACCTCTTCAACGGCTGGACCCTGGATACCGAACGGCGTCGTCTCACCTCCCCGGATGGCGAGGTGGTCCCCTTGACCAATGGCGAATATCTTTTGTTGTCGGTGTTCGTGCGCAAGCCCGGTCGGGTGTTCACCCGTGACCAACTCCTGGAGGCGGTCAGCAGCCGCGACTGGATGCCCAGTGATCGCACCATCGACGTGATGGTCAACCGCCTGCGTCGCAAACTGAACGAATCCTCCATGCCACGCATGCTCGTCACCGTGCATGGCGTCGGCTATCAGTTTCTTTCGGAACGTGAATGAGTCGTCATAAATGATTGCGTTGTTCCCAGGTATTTTTTCTTTCAATCCTTGGGCGTGACGTGTAAACTCTTGGCAGGTTTTGCGGATTTTCAGATCGCTTCTCATGCGAGGGGGTGACCCTCGGGATTGCGACTCCTGGTGCTCGGAAGTCATGAAAAGTTCTATCGAGATCTGAAACGACATGAGGAGTGACCAGGATGGATGAGAGACGCATCGCATCATGGATCGGCCTGCTGTTCGTGCTTCTTGCGTTCCTGGTTCCGCTCCAGTCCTCCCTCCACGCCAGCGGGAAACACCGCATCCTCATCATCAGCAGCTACCATCGCGAATACCTCTGGTCCCAGGATACCCAGCGCGGGGTGAATCATGGGCTTCTGGAGCTGGGGTATTTCGACCAGCAGGCCCAGATCGAACGGTTTTTGCGCGAGGATCGGGTCGAAACCTCACGGGCGGTGCTGCGCAAGCTCTGGATGGATACCAAGCGCAAGAGCGCATCAGACGAAATGGTCGCGAGCGCCCGTCGCGTTCTCGAGGAGGCCGAGGCGTTCGCTCCCGATCTCCTGCTCCTGGGCGACGACAACGCCGCCCGGCTGATCGGCTCCCACTATCTGGATACCCCCATCCCCGTGGTCTTCTGGGGGGTCAACATCTGGCCGCTGAAATACGGACTCCTCGACAGCATCGCCCATCCGGGACACAACGTGACCGGGATCTATCAACCCGGTTACATGCGCGAGGGGTTGGAGTTTCTGCTGCGTCTGGTGCCGGGGATCCGTACCCTGGGGGTGCTGGCGGACGATTCCGAGACCAGTCTGGCCAAGATCAAGGAGCTGCACCGGCTCGAGGAGACCGGCAAACTGCCGGTCAAGCTCGGGGGCACGGTGGTCGCCAACGACGAAACTGCCTGGAAAAAGGGTGCCCTGGCGTTGGCCGCCAAGGTGGATGCCATCTATCTCACCAACCACAACACCATCCGCGATGCCACGGGCAGACCGGTCGATCAACTGGCCCTGGGCGCCTGGTATCTGCGCAACATCGCCAAGCCCGACATCGGGGACGAAAAGCAGTTCGTGGAGGAGGGGGTGTTGTGCGTGGCCGATGACTCCGGCTACAAACAGGGCTACGAGGCGGTGCGCATGGCCCATCGGATTCTGGCCGAGGGGATGGATCCGGCCACCATGCCGCCGGTGGCTCCATCCCGTGGCGCTCTGATCGTCAACCGCACCCGCGCTCGCCAGCTCGGCCTCGAGGGCCGGCTCAAGAGCCAGCCCGGCATCGAGGAGTTCATCGATCGCTCCGTGGCCCTGGATCGCCATCCGGTCGCACCATGATCCCGCTGGGCCGCTCGATCTTTCACAAACTGCTCGCCTGGTTCGTGGGGGTCGGGGTGGTGTTGATCCTGATCTTTGGGACTGCGCAGTTCGTGATCGTCAAGCGACAGATCCAACAGGAGCTGGAACAGGCGGCCCGACATGCCCTCGACGAGGCGGCGGATACCTTCGAACGCGGGGTGGTGATCCCCCTGGAGAGCGCCCTGCGCATCCTGGAGAGGCTTTCCGGTCTCGACGAGATGCTCCAGGCCTGGGGAGACAAGGCGCTGCTGATCAAACCGAATGTGGAACGGAGTTTTCTGCATGTCGCCTCCGCCCATCGCGGTCTGTTCCTGTCGATCCGCTATTTCGACAGTCGCGGCGTGGAACGGGTGGCGGTCGCGGACAACCGGCGGCTGCGCGATCCGGTGAACCTGACGGATTATACCGGGACCGATCCCTATTACGCCGAGGCGCGGGCCCTGCATGTCGATCTGATCCGAGGCCCGGTGGGGGCGTTGCGCTTTCGGGGACCGTTCCGGATGGTCGATGGACGCTGGACCCTGTTGGCCGGCATCCCCAAGCGGGATCCGGAGATCGGCGAATTGGCCGGGGTGGTGCTGATCCATGGCGATCTGGCCGATTTCTTGCGCCACATCATCGATCTGCGCGTCTGGGGCCATCATGGGGCGCGTCTGTTCATCGCCAAGGGAAGGGGGTTCGAACCCATCGATGGGGGTGACGTTCTGACGATGGGCGAGATGGACGGGATGCTCACCCGTGAGGTCCGGTTGGGAGGGGATGATCATGCCATGCAGTTCCGGATGGCCTTTCCGCTGACCGCCGACATGCTGCACGATCCTGTCATGCGGGCGTTGCATCAGGCGCTGGTGCCGCTGTTCCTGCTGCTGGTGATCATCACCGGCCTGGCCTATCGGATTTCCCGTCGTCTGGCCGCTCCGATCATCGAGTTGCGTCGGGGCATGGATGCCATCGGACTGGGCCGTTTCGACACCTCGATCCCCGTCACCACCCGCGACGAGATCGGCGAACTGGCCGAAACGTTCAACCGCATGGGACGCGATCTCCGGGAGATGACCCGAGAGCTTTCCAATTCCAGAGCCGCCGCCGAGGAGGCCAATCGGTCCAAAAGCCTCTTTCTGGCCAACATGAGCCATGAAATCCGTACGCCGATGAACGCCGTGATCGGTCTGACCGACCTGGCCCTCGCCCAGGAACTCTCCCCCAGGGTCCACGACTACCTCCGCAAGATCTCCCACGCCTCACGCTCGCTGCTGCGCATCATCAACGATCTGCTCGACTACTCCAAGGTCGATGCCGGACGCCTGGAACTCGACAACATCGACTTCAAACCGCGAGAGCTGTTCGACCATCTCATCGAGCTGTTCCGGGTCCAGATCGCGGGCAAACGGATCACGCTCCTGTTCTCCGTGACCGAGGTGTGTCAAACCTCCCTGCATGGCGATCCACTGCGCCTGGAACAGATCCTGATGAACCTGATCGGCAACGCGGTGAAGTTCACCCCGGAAGGGGGCGAGGTTGAGGTGTCGGTTCGCCGGCTCCACCACGCCGGCGAGGTGCCGATCCAGTTGCATTTCAAGGTGCGCGACACCGGCATCGGCATCACCGCTGAACAGGCCGAACGTCTGTTTCAACCCTTTTCCCAGGCCGACCTCTCCGTCACCCGCACGCATGGCGGATCGGGTCTGGGGTTGGCGATCTGCAAGCGGCTGGTGGAGATGATGAACGGTCGGATCTGGCTGGAGAGTCAGCCGGGCGTGGGAAGTACCTTCCACTTCATCGCCCGTTTCCAGCCCGCCGTGATCGCCGATGCGGTGGATTTGCTTCTGCCACGCGAATTGCGGGGGCTGGCGGTGCTGGTGGTGATCGCCCATCCGGGATTGCGCGCCACCGTGGAGGGGATGCTGCGACAGTTCCATGCCTCGGTGCTGGCCGTGGCGAGCGTGGAGGCGGCGTTGGCGCGGATCGGCCACGCCAGGACCAGGGGGATGGATCGACCGTTTCGTCTGGCGGTGCTGGATGACGAGATGCCCGAGTGGGCGGATCGGGAGCTGGAAAACCGGTTTCGGGGCGTTTTGTTCGACGGCGCCGGCGAAGGCGGGGTGGTCAGACTGGTGGGGGGCGTACAGGGACCGGAAGGGGAGCCCCGCGGCGTCGAAGGGGAGCGCAGGCTGGTCAAACCGGTGGGGTGTACCCGATTGTTCGCGGCGATCCTGGAGCTTTGCGATCCGGAACGGATCCGGAATGAAGGTGTCGTGCCTCATGATCCGGATCCGAACCGCCTGGTGAGGGATCTGTCCGGCGCGCGGGTGCTGCTGGTCGAGGATAATCTCATCAATCGACAGGTGGCCGAGGAGAATCTGGCCGGTTTCGGGATCGAGGTCGAGATGGCCGACAATGGCCAGGAGGCGGTCCGGATGGTCTCCACCCGCTCTTACGATCTGGTGTTGATGGATGTGCAGATGCCGGTGATGGACGGTCTGGCCGCGGCCCGGTTGATTCGTTCGGATGACCGTTTTCAAGCCTTGCCGATTCTGGCCATGACCGCCCATGCGCTGGAGGAGGATCGACGGGCGACACGGGATGCCGGCATGAACGGCCATATCAGCAAGCCGATCCGGCGCACGGAGCTGCTTGCCGTCTTGCGGGAGTGGATTCCGTCGCGGCATGGCTCCGCGCGGTCGGCGCCGGTCGGGGAGGGGGCGGACCGCGGCGCGCGGCGCGCGGATGGAGCCGACGAGCTTCTGGATCGGGCCGGGCTGCTGGAGCGGATCAATCATAAACAGGGGTTGCTGCGCTCCCTGCTTGGGGAGTTTCTGCGTCATTTCGACGGTTTGCCCGGAACGCTGCGCGGCATGCTCGAGGACGGGCGTCCCGAAGGGGTCGCGGAGGCGCGAAAACGGGTGCATGCCTTGAAGGGGTCGGCGGGGAATCTGACCGCCATGACGCTCTTCAATGCGGCTCAGGCGTTCGAGTCCGTCTTGAAGCAGGAGTCCGGCACGGCATGGTGGGGCGGTCTGGAGCGGCTGGAAGAGAGTCTGGAGCGCACCTTCGAGGCGATCCGGCTCTGGTTGGGGGAGCTGGACCGCGAGGAGGTCCGACACGACACGGCGCGCCCCGATCCCCAGGCCCCGCTGGATCTGGCATGGGTGACCACGATGATGCGGGAGCTGGATCTCCTGCTGGCGCGCCAGGATCTGGCCTCCCAGGATCTGATGGAGTCCCTGGTGTCGATGCTGGGGAGGCGGGAAGGGAGTCAACGCCTGGAAGAGGCGATCGATCGACTCGAATTCACCGTGGCGCGGGTTGAACTGCAAGCCCTGGCCGAGCGGTTGGGGGTGGTGTTGGAACGGTGAGGAGCGGGGCGAACGGACGGGGCGGTGCGCCTGCCGGTCTGGCCCGGTCTGGCCGTGTCGTCATGCCTCCTCGCGATCTTGGAATACCTCGACGAACAACGGACCGTTGGTGGTCATGAAGTAGCAGCGGGTGCTGGCCTGGGTGTTGGGTTGTCGTCCTGTCCGCTCCTCGCCTTGCAGCACTGTGGGCGGGGTGAGGCTGATGTCGTCGTTGATGCGGCTTTTCAGGGCGCCGGCGATGATGTTGGTCAACTCGCCGAGGGCGTCGCGGGCGGTGTCGTTGAAGCTCTCCAGCGGTTCGCCCCAGAAGGCGGATGCCAGACCCACCGCTGCGTGCATGGGCGCGGAGAGATGCACCCCACCTGTCATCCCACCCTGAAAGGCCACCACGGCGGTGACATCCGCCTGGGGAATGAGCAAGGGGTTGCCCTCGCGCTGGATCATCGCCGGGCCTTCCTGGATGTCGATGTCGGTGGAAAAGAAGGCCAACGCGGTTTCGTGCATGGTATCACGGATCGCGTGGATCAGATGAAGGTGTGGATCGGCGGCGGAACTCATGGTCTCCATGGTCGGGTTTCCCTGATCTATTATTTATATCTTATTAGTTAATAATAAGAAACTATTTTGCGTGAATTATCGCTCATATTTTATGATCGAGGCAGGATTTCAAAACAGCATAGTCGGATGAAATGCAATAATCAAGCAATTTATTTGCGCAAATAACAAGATTTTCAGGATTCGACAGACCAGGAACAGGGGGACGCGCGGCAATCCCCCCTCCCGAGACATGGATTCGGATCAATCGAGCAGTCGCGGAATCAGCGCGCGCGCGGCCAGGCGCCAGTCCGGCATCGCGATGCCCAGCCGGTCGTGAATGCGCTGGCAATCGAGTCGGGAGTTGGCCGGTCTTTGGGCGGGAGTGGGAAAATCGGCGGTGGGGATGGGGCGGATCTCGCGCACCGGCAGCGCGATCCGTTCGCCGGCGGTGGCGACGATGAACCGGGCGAAGGCGTGCCAGGTGACCGCTGGCGTGCCTTGATAGTGATAGGTTCCCCAGTCGGAAAAACCGGGCTGGAGAGCGTTCCCGGCCACCTCCAGGAGCATGCGGGCGATGTCGGTGGCGGCGGTGGGTCCGCCGATCTGATCATCGACCACGGCCAGGCTCTCCCGTTCCCGAGCCAGTCGCAGGATGGTCTTGACGAAGTTCTTGCCGTGCAACCCGAACACCCAACTGACGCGGATGATCAGATGGCGGGGCAGGAGGGCGCGGATCGCCTCTTCGCCCTCCCATTTGCTCACGCCGTAGAGTCCGAGCGGGGCGGGTGGATCCGTCTCGCGGTATGGGGTAGACTGACGGCCATCGAAGATGTAATCCGTGGAGAGGTGGATCAGGGGGATGCTCATGGCCGCGCAGGCCAAGGCCAGATGGCGCGCGCCGTCGCGATTGACGGCAAGGGCTGCGTCGGGTTGGCTCTCGGCCAGATCCACGGCGGTGTAGGCCGCAGCATTGATCGCCAGATCGGGTCGATGGGCTTCGAGCGCGGCCCGGACCGCCTGGGGATCGGTGAGGTCGAGATCGTTCCGGCCCAGGGGGATCGGATGGAGGTTGCGTTGGGTCGCCAGGGCGACGATCTCCTGGCCGACCTGGCCCTGGGCACCGGTGATGAGCAGTTTCATGGGGGGTTCTTTCATGCTGGGGTGACGCCTGGCGATGATTTAACCCTGCCTGATATCAAAAGGAAAGAGCGCGTGAAAGGTTTTCTCCATGACGGGTGATCGCGAGATGAGGCTGGCGTTGATTCGTCAGCGTCATACGCCGTTTGGCGGCGCGGAACGGTTTCTGGACCGGGCCATGGGGGCCTTGCGGGCTCGTGGGGTGGCGATCACCCTGATCGCCCGGCATTGGGAGGGAGGGTGCGACGGCATCGAAACCGTGCGTTGCGATTCGTGGCATCTGGGGCGCTGGTGGCGGGATGTGGCGTTTGCCCGCTGTGTCCATGCGCGGTTGGCTGAGCGTCGTTTCGACCTGGTGCAGAGTCACGAGCGCATTCCCGGCTGCGATCTTTACCGTGCCGGCGACGGGGTTCACGCCGAGTGGCTGGAACAGCGCGGACGGGCACGGGGTCGGGTGGCCCGGTGGCTGGATGGGATCAATCCGTTTCATCGTCATCTGCTCAACCAGGAGCGGCTGTTGTTCGAGCATGCGGATCTCAAGGCGGTGATCTGCAATTCGCGCATGGTGCGCGCGGAGATTCTGGCGCGTTTTCGGATCGCGCCGGAGAAGCTGGTGGTGATCTACAGCGGCGTGGATCTGGAGCGGTTTCATCCCGAGACGCGGGCGCGGGAGCGTGACGCGGCGCGCGCTGCGTGGGGCATCGCCCCGCATGAGACGCTTTTGTTGTTCGTGGGATCGGGTTTCGAGCGCAAGGGGGTGCCGGCGCTGTTGACCGTTCTGGCGGGGCTGGATCGTGCGACGCGGTTGGTGGTGGTGGGGCGCGACAAGGCTCAAGTCCGCATGGCGGGGCTGGCGCGGCGTCTGGGCGTGGCCGATCGGGTGCTTTTCACCGGCGGTCGGCGCGACGTGGTGCCTTGTTACGCCGCCGCCGATGCCGTGGTGCTGCCGACCTTGTACGATCCGTTTCCGAACGTGGCTCTCGAAGCCATGGCCATGGGATTGCCGCTGGTCACCACCTTCAAGTGCGGGGCCGTGGATCTGATCGAGCACGGGGTCAACGGTTTGTTGGGCGACGCCTTGGATCTGGCCACCCTGATGCGGAATTTACAGAGTCTGGACGATGCGGCGTATCGCGTCGCCCTGGGCCGGGCAGCGCGGGAGACGGTGGCCGGGCTGAGCCTGGAGGCGATGAGCGCGCGGTTGTTGGAGCTTTATCAGGGGTTGTTGACGCGTGGTGCGGGTTGCTGAATCCATCCTTCCCGTGTCTTGGCGTACTTGGAAAAGCTGTTGAAACAACCGATCAGGATATGCACCAGTCCCGGCGTGCCATCGAGAAATCCCAGGCGCAGCAGGTAAAATTTACAAAAACGCAGCAGTGGGCTCAACACGATCCGTGCCGCGCCGGGTCGTTTGCCCGCGGCGATCAACCGTTCCGCCTGCAAGGAGGTATAGCGGTTCTGTTTGGCCAGGTAGTTCTCCAGCGTTTGCGCCGATTCGTGCAGAAGATCCCCGGTCAGGGTGCCGACCTTTCCTTGCGCCTCCACCCCCTCGTGGATTGGATCCGTGCGCCACTGGGCGTGGTTGCGGTGGAACAGCCGCAACTGCCAATCCGGATACCCCTCGCCGTGCCGCAGCCAGCGGCCCAGGAAGCGGTTGCGACGGGCGAAGCGGTAGGCGGTGAAACGCGGGGTGGACAGTTCGTGTTCAATGGCCTGGCGCAAGGAGGGGCTCAACGACTCATCCGCATCCAGGCACAGCACCCAGTCGTGTTGGGCCTCTTGCACCGCGAACCGTTTCTGGGGTCCGAAGCCGAGCCATGCCTGGTGGACCACCCGTGCGCCGTGACTCTTGGCGATGGCGACCGTGGCATCCCGGCTGCCGGAATCGACCACCAGGATCTCGTCCGCGAACGGGACGCTCGTCAGACAGGTGGGGAGTTGCGTGGCGGCGTCCTGGGTGATCACCACCAAGGAGAGCGGGAGGCGGGTCATGGGCGGGCGATCTCCTGCACGGTTTTCCAGGTCTGCTCCGGGGTGAGGGTGTGCATGCAGCGGTTCGGATCGTCGCGCAGGGGGCAGATCCGGCGTCGGCAGGGGGCTTTGGGGCAGTTCCCGATCAAGCGAGTGGCCTTGGCGCCGACGATGCCGATTCGTTCCGTGGGGGTGGGGCCGTAGAGGGCCACGGTCGGCACGGCCAGGGCTGCCGCCAGGTGGGCCGGGCCGGTATCGGTGGCGATCACGGCGCGGGCGCCGGCCAGTTCGCCGGCCAGTTCAGTCAGGGTGAGTTTCGGGGTCACGCGGCAGGCGTTGGGTGCGATCTGGGCGATGCGTTGAGCGCGAGCCTGTTCCTTTTCGTTGCCCCACGGCAGGACGACTTCGATGCCGGAGGTGGTGGCGTGTTTGGCCAGGGTTTGCCAATGGGATTCCGGCCAGTGTTTGGAGGTCCAGGTGGTGCCGTGCAGGAACACCAGGTAGGGTTTTTCGGGGGTGTGGTGGGTGAATCGGGCTGGATCGAGGCCGAAATCGGGGGGATCGAGGGGTTCCGGGTAGTCGAGTGATTGGGCGAACAGTTGGCGCAGGCGTGACACGGCGTGTTGTGGTTTGGGGATCTCGTGGGTGAAGTGGTAGAGAACCGAAGCGAGTGGTTCGCGTGCCGAGGTGTGGTTCATGCCGTGGCGATCCCCGTGGGCCAGTCGGGCGATCAGGGCGCTTTTGAGGAGTCCCTGGGCATCGAGGATGAGGTCGAACGGTTGGTTGCGCAGTCGGGTGAAAAAGGCGGGCAGTTCGCCGGATTGCCAGGCTTTCCAGGGGTGCTTGCGCCAGCGGCGCCAGGCGATGGGGATGATTTCGGTGACGTTTTCGGCCCAGGTGGGGATTTGGGCGAAGGCCTCTTCGACCACCCAGTGGACGTGGATGTCCGGTCGGGCAAGGTGCAGGTCGTGCAGGGCAGGGAGGGTGTGCAGCACGTCGCCGAGGGAGGAGGTTTTGATCAGGAGGAGGTTCATGTCATCACGGGGGACGGGATGGTCCCAAGGCTCACACGCATTACGGGGGACGGGGGGCGATTATCGCCCCCGGCGGGGGCAGCGCCCCGCGACTTTGTTCTTTGAATGGGTCTTGATTGTTGATTTTGCTTTTCGCGCGCTTTTCAAGAGAAACGATTGTTCGCGATTTTTGCGAAAAATCGCGCAGCGCGCGCCGTCTCATGCGCCCTGTATCGTTGCCGGTTTTGGGCAACGATACAGGGCGCATTGCCTGCAAGGCAAGTCGCCTCCGGCGACCGGTTGTTGGCCATGTTCGCGGGAAGTTTCGCCAAAAGCGCGAGACCTTCCCGCAGCCAAGGCAGCGCGCAGCGATTTTCACAAACTTGCATGATGGGGGGAGAACCCCCTCACCCCCCAACCGTGAACCTCCCTTA
>NZ_JBZVFG010000039.1:0-35479 GCF_058402785.1 Candidatus Magnetaquiglobus sp. | reverse complement strand
CCGATTTTGGGCAACGACTCAGGGCGAATGGCACGTCAGCACATAAGCCGCCTCCCGCGGCTTTGATTTCTTGGGCCATATTCGCGGGAACGTTTCGCCAAAGACGCGAAACATTCCCGCAGCCAAGGCTGCGCGCAACGTTTTTTCGCATGAAAACGCGAAAAATCGCTCTTTTGAAGCGCGCGCTCAAGTCAGAAACAACACCTCGGAGGCTCTGCCTCCGCACTTAAACCGGGGACGGTGACCGTCCCAGGTCCCCCGCAACCGTTCAAAACCCCTGCTGCCTCAAAAACGCCTCATCCAACCCACCCCTCTTCCCACGCGCCACGCCACACTCGGCACCCCGCGCCAACAACCGCTCCACATAACGACCCAACAGATCGCTCTCGATGTTGACCTCAACCCCCGGGGCCAACCCGGCCAACGTGGTCCCGTTCTGAGTGTGCGGAATCAGGTTGATCGAGAACCGACACTCCTCCCCCACATCCTCCACCTGGTTGACCGTCAAACTCACCCCGTCGATGGCGATCGACCCCTTGGCCACGACATGACGACCCACCACCCCAGACACGCGAAACCACACCTCCAACGACCGACCGCGCGGCGCGACCCGCTCCACCCGACCCACCGCATCCACATGCCCCTGCACCAGATGGCCATCCAGCCGTCCGCCGAAACTCAACGCCCTCTCCAGATTGACACGCACGCCAGCCCGCAAGTTCCCAAGGGTCGAACTCTCCAGCGTGGCCGCCGATACCTGAGCCGCAAAACCTCCCGGCGGCAGCAACTCGACCACCGTCAGACAAACCCCGGAAACGGCGATGGAATCCCCCAACCGGACCCCGGAAAAGCGACAATCCACCCGTATAACCCACTCTGCGGCGGAACGCTCCACCGAACGGATCACCCCCACCTGCTCGATCAGGCCAGTAAACATCGCGACCCCTCGAAATCCCCCTCGATCAGCAGATCCTCACCCACCTGGCTCACGTTCATGTTGACCAGTCGCTGGGCATCGGCCAATGAACCAATGCCGATGCTGTCCAAAAGACCTCGCGAATCCTTGCCGCCGATCAACTTCGGAGCCACGAACAACGCCAGCCGATCCGCCAGCCCCGCCTCCAGCAACGCCCCGGTCAACACCGATCCGGCCTCGCACAACACGCTGGTCAAATCCAACTCCGCCAGCCGTGACATCAGATCGCTTAAATTCACCCGCCCGTCCGGGGTCTCCCTGCAAGGGATCACCCGCACGTTGGCACGCGAACCCAACGCCTCGGCACGGGCGAAGTTGGCCCCGCGTCCGGTGGCGATCCACAAGGGGGAGTCCACCGACGAATCGAACACCCGCGCGTCATCCGGAATGCGCAACCGCGAATCCACCACCACCCGCACCGGATCCCGCCCCCCCGGCATGCGACAGTTCAAACGCGGATCGTCGGCCAGAATGGTGCCGATGCCGACCAGCACCGCGTCGTGCTGATCGCGCATGCGCTGCACCCGGGCACGCGCCGCCGGACCGGTGATCCATTGGCTCTCCCCGGTCCGGGTCGCGGTCTTGCCATCCAACGAGGCGGCCAGCTTCAGGGTGATCAGCGGTCGCTCCTGCTCGATCCAGGTCACGAACGGACGGTTGAGTTCGAACGCCTCCTCGGCGCGCACCCCTACCACCACCTCGATCCCCGCCGCCCGCAACCGCTCCACGCCCCGTCCCGAAACCTGAAGGTTCGGATCGATCATCGCCACCACCACCCGCGTCACGCCGGCCCGGATCAGAGCGTCGGCGCACGGCGGAGTGCGACCGTGGTGGGAACAGGGCTCCAGATTCACATACGCACAGGCCCCGCGTGCCCGCTCGCCGGCCTCGCGCAGGGCGAACACCTCGGCATGGGGCGCTCCGGCCTGGGGATGATACCCCTGCCCCACGATCTCGCCATCCCGCACGATCACGCAACCCACCACCGGATTGGGTCGTGTGCGTCCCGTGGCCCGCGCCGCGAGACGCAAGGCCAGGGCCATGTAGCGACGATCGTGGTTCACGGGCGATCCTGGCCCCCCTGATTTCAAGAATCCGTCACATTCCGGGATAGACGGGGAATCTCCGGCACAACTCCGCCACCTGGGCGCGGGTCTCCGCCTCCACCCCGGCATCCCCCTCCGGATGGCCCGACAGGGCATCGACCACCCGCACGATCAACCGACCGATGGTGGCGAACTCCTCCGCGCCGAAACCGCGCGTGGTGGAAGCCGGCGTACCCAACCGGATCCCCGAAGTGATGAAGGGCGAGCGCGGATCGTTGGGGATCGCGTTCTTGTTGCAGGTGATTCCGGCCCGCTCCAGCGCCTTCTCGGTATCCTTGCCGGTGATGTCGCGGGAGGTGAGATCCACCAGCATCAGGTGGTTGTCGGTCCCCCCCGAGACGATGCGCAATCCGCCCGACACCAGACTCTCGGCCAGCACCCGCGCGTTGGCGCGCACCCGCTGGATGTAGGCCTTGTATTCGGGACGCGACGCCTCGCCGAAGGCCACCGCCTTGGCCGCGATCACATGCATCAACGGCCCCCCCTGGATGCCGGGGAAGATCTTGGAGTTGATCTTCTTGGCCAGATCCTCGCGATTGGTCAGGATCATGCCGCCGCGTGGACCGCGCAGGGTCTTGTGGGTGGTGGTGGTCACGATGTCGGCATGCGGGAAAGGATGGGGATGCTCGCCCACCGCCACCAGACCCGCGAAATGGGCCATGTCCACCAAAAGCGCGGAGCCGCTCTTGTCGCAGATCGCCCGGAACCGCTCAAAGTCGATCACCCGGCTGTAGGCCGAAGCCCCGGCCACGATCACCTTGGGACGGTGCTCCAGGGCCAGCGCCTCGAGCCGCTCGTAGTCGATCCGTTCGGTTTGCGGATCCAGGCCGTACTGCACCGCCTTGAAAAGCTGCCCGGAAAAGTTCGGCGCCGCGCCGTGGGTCAGATGGCCGCCATGGGCCAGCGACATGCCGAGCAGCAGTTCGCCGGGCTCCATCAACGCCAACAGCGCCGCCATGTTGGCCTGGGAGCCGGAGTGGGGCTGCACGTTGGCGAACTGGCAGCCGAACAGGCTCCTGGCCCGCTCGATGGCCAGATCCTCGGCCTTGTCCACGAATTCGCAGCCGCCGTAGTAGCGCTTGTGAGGATACCCTTCGGCATACTTGTTGGTCAGAACACTCCCCTGGGCCTCGAGAACCGGCAGACTGACGATGTTCTCCGAGGCGATCAGTTCGATCCGGTCGCGTTGCCGACCCAACTCCTCGCGGATGGCGGCAAAAATATCGGGATCGGCAAGGCGCAATGCATCCATTGTTTTGTTTTCCATGGCTCAAGATTCCCATTTCACACCACCGGGACCCACCGGTCCCAACACCCTCTCCCCGCGCGCGCCACCCGGCGCGAACCGGTCAGTGGTCGCCCTTGCCCGCCTGCTCCAGCTTGTCCAACCGCCGCTGGTGGCGTCCCCCCTCGAACGCCTCGCGCAGCCAGACATCCACGATGCCGCGTGCCACCGCGATCCCCAGCACCCGCCCCCCCAGCGCCAGCACATTGGCGTCGTTGTGCTGACGGGAGAGACGCGCGGTGTATTCGTCATGGCACAAAGCGGCCCGGATCCCGGACCAGCGGTTGGCCGCCATGCTCATCCCCAGGCCGGTGCCGCACAGCAGAATCCCCCGATCGTCCGGATCGGAGTCGAGCAACTCCCGACACAACCGGGCGGCCATGTCCGGATAATCCACCGACTCCGGACCATGCACGCCAAAATCGACCACCTCGAGTTCGTGCTGATCGCGGATCCAGTCCACCAGATCCTCTTTCAACTCGTAAGCCCCGTGATCCGCCGCCATGAAAATCCGCATCGTCCACCTCGCCACAAAATTGACACCCACATTGGCGCGTTCACAAACGTGCCTGATGGAAAAGCCCCTTCACGCCCCGACCCTGGCCTTCCCCTTGGGCGTTCCAAGGACACAAAGCGCACTCACAGGGGTTCCATGGTATCCCACTGATGACACTGCGGGCATTTCCAATAGATATCCTGCGCCTTGAAGCCACACCGACCGCACTGGAAGGCCTCCTGGGCCCCCAGCAGGCCATCCAGATGGCGGCGGGCGATCTCGAGGGCCTCCTTGCCCTGATCGCGGCGATCCAGCAGGGCGATCAGCGGGGCCACGATCACCAGGGCGCGCGGATGATGCGCCTTGCCGATCCGCAACACCTCCACCGCTTCATCCGGACGTCCGCGCCGTTCCAGAAGCCGCGCCCAGTGCAAAACCAAGCGGGGCGAACTGGCCAGGGCCGTGGTCGCGGCACGCATGCCACGGAAAAAACCCTCCTCGTCCCCGGCCTGTTCGTGGGCGCGACGCATCAGATCCAGCAGCATGAAACAGTGGCTCGGACGGCTGTTTTTGACCCCTTCGAGCACCTCGATGGCCTCGCGGGTGCGGCCCTGGGTCAGCAGCACCTCGCCGAGCAGGCGACGTCCCTCCACGCACCCCGGAAACACCCGGATCGCCTCGAAAAACTGCTCCATGGCCCGATCGCCGCCGGTCTTGGAGCCGGGTCGCTGCTGCTCCTCGAGTCCCATGCGCACCCGGATGTGCGCCTCGCGACGCGGATCCTTCTCGCCGGTCACCAGCTCCCAGCGTTTGAGAATCTCCAGGGCCTTGTCCCAGCGTCCTTCGTTTTCGTGCATGGCCTGGAGTCCGGCCAGGGCCGCCCGGTGTTCCGGATCCACCTGCAACACCTGACGATAGGCCTCCACGGCCCGGTCCACGAACCCCCCCTGCCGGTAATCCTCGGCCAGGGCGTGGAGTGCCGACGTGCGATGGGCCTCCGACAGATTGGGACGCGCGATCAGGGTTTGATGAATACGAATCGCCCGTCCCACCTCGCCGCGCGCCCGGAACAGCTTGCCGAGCGACAAATGGATCTCCACGGTCTCGGAGTTGATGCGCACGAACTTGACGAACTCCTCGATCGCCTTGTCCGGTTCATCGGCCAACAGAAAATTCAGACCGCGCAGATAAAAGGCCGACTCCCCGCCGTCCGGCTCGCGCTGGCGTGCCTGGGCACCCTCCTCCCTCCCCAGGCGGCGTCCCGCCCCGAAGATGATCGCCCCCAAGGTGACGGCCAGGGCCGTCCAACCCGCCAGGTGAGGAAAGTCCATGCCATCACAATCCGCAAAACGCTAATCGTTGATCAGGGGAAGCGTGCGCAGATTGGCCAACTCCCGCTCCAGGGCGCGGTTCTGATCGCGCAACCGCTCCATGCCGCGCCGCTGACGCGCCTCCCCCGACCATCCGGACAAGGAGCCCAGCACAAACCCCAAAAACAGGGGCACGAAAACCACCACGAACAGCGGCACGTCGCCCAGAACCCAACCGCCGGGCAGGGTCACCGACACCTCGGTCTGGTTGACAAACGCAAACAGGATGGCCACGACCCCGAAGAGCGCCGCCACGATCAAGCGGAACCAACCCAACATGCCTTATCGACCGCCCGGACAGATGAAACTCATGTGAAGGGAGGTGAATCCCCCCATGGCCGCGCCACCCGTGGCCGCGACGAAACAAAAACGGGAGGGCTCCCGAACACCCGACGTGCTTTTTTGCACCAGGGCGCCCCGGACCCCTCCCGCCGTGATCGACTACACATCCACTCGTTTGCGAAGCTCCTTGCCGGCCTTGAAAAACAGCACCCGCTTGGCATCGACCAGGACATGATCCCCGGTCTTCGGATTCCGGCCATCGCGCGAACGGCGATGCTTGACCCCGAAGCTGCCGAATCCCCGCAACTCCACCCGATCATCCCGGTCGAGCGAACCACTGATGGTTTCGAACACGGTGTTGACCGCAACTTCCGCTTCCTTGCGGGACAGCTCCATCTTCCCCGCGATGGCACTGATCAGCGACGACTTGGTCATGGCCACTCCTTACATTACAACGAGAGGATTGAGTTCAACCATCCATCCGGATCAGCGTCCGGACTGCTGTTTCTCCAGGGCCTGGCTCAACAATTCGCCCAGGCTGCTGGTGGCGCTCCCCGGATCGGAGGCATACTCCTTGATGCTCTGTCGCTCCTGGCTGATCTCCATGGACTTGATCGACAGCATCACCTTGCGCTTCTGGCGATCCACCTGGATCACCTGGGCGGTCACGTCGCCACCGACCTTGAACTCCGCGCCGTCGCGGTCATCGCGGGAGTACTCGGACTTGCGCAGGAAGCCCTCGATCTCCTCGCCCAGCTGCACCACCACGCCGGCCTGGCTCACCTCTTTCACCGAACCGGTCACGGAATCGCCCTTGTTGTGGGCATCGGCCCACAGGGTCCAGGCGTCCGGGGTGGCCTGCTTGAGGCCCAGGGAGATGCGCTCCTTGTCCGGATCCAGCGACAGAACCACCGCCTCGACCTCCTGGCCGCGCTGATAGCTCTTGAGCAGATCTTCCGGCGGATTCGGATCCCAGGTGACATCCGACAGATGCACCAGGCCGTCGATGTCGCCATCCAGGCCGACGAACAGACCGAATTCGGTGATGTTCTTGATCTCGCCGCGCACCGTGGTCCCCACGGGATAGCGTTCGGCGAAGGTCTGCCACGGATTCTCCAGGCACTGCTTGACGCCCAGGGAGATGCGACGGCGCTCGGCATCCACGTCCAGCACCATCACCTCGACCTCCTGGCCCACATTGAGCACCTTGGACGGGTGGAGATTCTTCTTGGTCCAGGCCAGCTCGGAGACGTGCGCCAGACCCTCGACACCCGCTTCCAGCTCCACGAACGCGCCGTAGTCGGTGATGTTGGTGACCACGCCCCGGAAACGGGCGCCGGCGGGATATTTGGCGCCGATGCCCTCCCACGGATCGGTCTGGAGCTGCTTGATGCCCAGGGAGATGCGTTGGGTTTCGGAGTTGAACTTGATCACCTGCACGCCCACCGTGTCACCCACCGTGACCACGCTGGAGGGGTGCTTGACCCGCTTCCAGGACATGTCGGTGATGTGCAGCAGTCCGTCGAGACCACCCAGATCCACGAACGCGCCGTAGTCGGTGATGTTCTTGACCACGCCGTCGAGGATCATCCCCTCGTGCAGGGTCTCCAGCAGGGCGGTACGGGCGCTTTCGCGCTGTTTCTCGATGACCGAGCGACGCGACACCACGATGTTGCCGCGACGGCGATCCATCTTGAGGATCTCGAAGGGTTGCTCCTCGTCCTGGAGACGAGAGATGTCGTGAACCGGACGGACATCCACCTGCGAACCCGGCAAAAACGCCGCCAGGGAGTTGATGTCCACGGTGTAGCCGCCCTTGACCTTGCCCATGATGCGACCGCGCACCACGGCACTGTCGTTGAAGGCTTTTTCCAGATTGACCCAGGCCTCTTCCCGCTTGGCCTTCTCGCGCGAGAGCACCGCCTGACCGTTCTGGTCCTCGCAGCGCTCCACGAAAACGTCCACCTTGTCACCGACCGCCAGGGTCAGGGTGCCATCGGCGTCCAAGAACTCCTTGACGTTGAGCCGGCCCTCGGACTTCAGACCGACATCGATGACAAACTCCTCGCCCTCGCGCTGGATGATGGTACCAGTGATGACCTGGCCCTCCTTGCCAACGCCCTTGCCGAACGACTCTTCCAGCAATGCGCCAAAATCTTCATCTTCAAATTCAAAATCGAGGTTTGTGGATTGAGAAGACACGGGACCTACACCTTCGGTTGATTGTGGACGGGGACCAACTCCCCACGCGGTACATCAGATTCCATTCGGCAAAACGCCGAGCCAAACCGTCGGAACGGATCCAACGGGAAAGACCGATTCAGCGGCTTTCAGGCAGCCGAGCCAAACCGTCGGAACGGATCCAACGGAAAAGAGCGATTCAGCGCCTTCCAGGTACGGGCATGCGCCTTCAGCGCCTTCCAGGTACGGGCATGCGCCTTCAGCGCCTTTCAGGTACGGGCATGCCCCTCCAGCAGGGGGGCGATCAGGCGCCAAACGGCCTGGCAACTCTCTTCCAGGTTCAGGGTGCTGGTATCGACGAGAATGGCGCCTGGCGCCGCCGCCATCGGGGCGTGGGCGCGACCGGCGTCGCGGGCATCGCGTTCGGCCATGCGTGCGATCAATTCAGTCAAATTAACAGCTTCTCCCCGCTCTTGCAACTCCACAGCACGCCGGCGTGCCCGTTCTTCGAGCGAGGCGGTTAAAAAAATCTTCAAATCCGCGTCTGGCCACACCACGCTGCCCACGTCGCGACCATCCAGGATCGCGTCATGGGCGCCACCGTAGCGCCGTTGAAAGCTCAACAGCGCGGCACGCACGCCGGGCATGGCCGCCACCTTCGAAGCGACCTGACCCACCTCTTCGGCGCGCAGGGCCAGGGTCACCTCCTCCTCGCCCAGGAAGGCCCCATATCGGCCATCCCCGAGCGCGCGGAATCCGAACGGCATCGTCCCGGCCACCCGTGCCAGTTCCGTCTCATCGGTCAGACCGTCGCGCAGACCGATCAGCCCCACCGCCCGATAGAGCGCGCCGGTCTCCAGGTAGGTCAATCCGAACCGTTGCGCCGCCGACCGGCACACCGCCCCCTTCCCCGCGCCCGCCGGTCCATCCACGGCCACCACCAGCCGCGCGCCCTTGGCGGGCCACTCCGTGTCGTTCACCGTCTCTCCCCTTGTTCATCCTGGCCGATGCGTCCGCCCAAACCGTTCATCAGTCTGGCAAACCCCGGAAACGAGGTTTCGATGTTGGCCTTTCCGGTCACCCGCACCGGCGCGCGGGCCGCCATGCCCGCCACCATCAGGGTCATGGCCACGCGGTGATCGCCGAACGCCTCCGCCACGCCACCCCCTTCCAGCCCCTCGGGGCGACCGGTCACCCGCATGCCGTCGGCCAACTCCTCGATCCGCGCCCCCTGGGCGCCGAGTCCCAGCGCGATCGCCCGGATCCGGTCGCTCTCCTTGACCCGCAACTCCTCGGCCCCGGTCACCACCGTCTCCCCTTCGGCGCACGCCGCCGCCAGGGCGAAAACCGGGAACTCATCGATCGCCCGCGGCACCACCTCGGGCGGCACCTCGATCCCTTTCAGGCGCGAATGGCGCACCACCAGGTCGGCCACCGATTCGCCGCCGGCATCGCGCGGATTGGAGACCGTGATATCCGCCCCCATGGCCAGCAGCAACTCCAGAAGACCCGTGCGGGTCGGATTCACCCCCACCCCCTTGAGCGTCACCTCCGATCCCGGCACCAGCAGGGCCGCCACCATCGGAAACGCGGCGCTGGAGACATCTCCCGGCACGGTCATCTCCAGCCCCTTGAGCCGCGAGTGTCCGGTCACCGCGACACGCAAACCCTGCTGTTCCACCGGCACCCCGAACGCGGTCAGCATCCGTTCGGTGTGATCCCGCGACAGGGCCGGTTCGGTGACCGTGGTACGTCCCGAGGCGGTCAGTCCGGCGAGCAGCACGGCGGTTTTCACCTGGGCCGAGGCCACCGGGCTGATGTAGTCGATGCCGGTCAGGTCCGACCCCTGGATCGCCAATGGCGCGAACCGGTTGGCGTCCCGACCGAGAATCCGTGCCCCCATGCGTGCCAGGGGCAGCGCCACCCGGCCCATCGGGCGTCCGCGCAGGCTCTCATCCCCGGTCAGCACCGAAAAAAAGGGCTGTCCGGCCAGCAAGCCGGCCAGAAGGCGCATCGCCGTGCCCGAGTTGCCCATGTCGAGCACGTCCAGGGGTTCGCTCAAACCATCCAGGCCCACTCCGCGAATCCGCCAGGTGCCGGATTCATCGCGGCGCGCATCAACCCCCATGGCACGAAACGCACCCACGGTCTTCAAGACATCCTCCCCTTCGAGCAGGTGATGGATCACGCTCTCTCCGTCGGCCAGGGAACCGAGGATCACCGCCCGGTGGGAGATCGACTTGTCGCCGGGCAGTTCGATCGACCCGTGCAATCCCTGGGTGGGGTGGGAGATCAACCTGGAATGTTGAATGTTGCTCAAGGCGGTTCCTTCCGAATCAACCTGACCGAAGCCCGGTTCCACTGACGGAGTTCAGGGGCCCATGGCCTCTGGTGGGATCCAAGGGCAAAGCCCTTGGGACGTTGCTTTTGACTTGAGCGCGATCTTCTCTAAAGAAGCATTTTTCGCGTTTTTTGCGAAAAAACGCTTTTTTTGAAGAGCGCGCTAAAGCTAAAATCAAAAGCCAAACCTCGGAGGCTCTGCCTCCGAACCTCCGCCGGGGACCTTCGGCTTCCGGTCCCCCGCAACCGCGGAGATCCCGCTCGTCGCTTCCCGACTACTCGCTCTCCACCGGCTTTTTGTGCGACGACAAAATCCCATCCCGCGTCCGCTTCGACCGGGCAAACGCCCCATACAAACCATCCCGATCCCCATCCCGCACCCTCTGCGTCAAAACTTCCAACGCATCCCGAAACCGATGCAGAATGTCCAGGATCGACTCCCGATTGGCCACGCAAATGTCCCGCCACATGGCTGGATCCGACGAGGCTATCCGCGTGAAATCCCGAAATCCCCCCGCCGCATACCGAAACACCTCGGCGCGAATGTCATCCTCCAGATCCGACAACGTGTTGACCACATTGTAGGCAATGAGATGCGGCAAATGGCTGGTCGCGGCCAATACCCGGTCATGCGTGGACACATCCATGGTCTCCACCCGCGACCCGACCGCCTCCCAAACCTGACGCACCAACTCCAAAGCCTCGGGATCGGTCCGCTCCGTGGGGGTGAGAATCGTGCGACTCCCTTCATACAACGTGGCGAACGATGCCTCCACCCCGGAAAACTCCGTGCCCGCGATCGGATGCCCCCCCACGAAATGCACCCCCTCGGGCATCATCGCCTCGCAAGGACCCACCACCGTCCCCTTCACACTGCCCGCATCGGTCACCACCGCGCCAAACTCCAACGCAGAGGCGAAATCCTCGACAATCCGCGGAATGGTCACCACCGGCGTGGCCACCACCACCAGATTCGCACCCCGCACCCCCTGGGCCGCCGAAGTGGTCCAATGGTCAATCACCCCCAACTCCATGGCGCGCGCCAATGAATCACGGGTGCGGTTCACCCCCACCACCTCGCCCACCAGATCACGCTCCTTGAGCGCACGGGCCAACGACCCACCGATCAATCCGACCCCGATGATCGCCAAACGTTGAATAAACAGAGACTTCATGTCGCCATCTTTAAATTTGAATAGAAAACGGATTGCAGTTTGTTACAATCAAGTCGGTTCCTGCACCATGCCAAACCACCGCGACTCACAACGCCCGCACTGGATACGAACCGAGAATACGCGCCGTGACACCCGGCATCTGGGCCAACTCCTCCATGGCCCCGGCCACCGGCGGATCCCCCAGATGACCCGACAGATCCAGAAAAAACAGATATTCCCACGCCTGACGCCCGGAAGGACGCGATTCGATGCGCGTCAGATTGATCTGCCGCCTGGCGAAAATCCCCAACACCTGATGCAGAAATCCAGGCTGATCCCGGAAAGTGAACATCAGACTGGTCTTGTCCCGACCCGAACGGGTCGGCTCGCCACGCCCGATCACCAGAAAACGGATCTCCTCGGCACGATCCTCGATGTGCTCGGCCAGAATCTCACACCCCAACACCTCGGCCAACGCCATCGGCGCCACGATCGCCACCCCACTCTCCTCGCCGGCCACCCGCGACGCCTCGGCCATGCTCTCCACCACCCGCTGCGGCGCACCCGGCATGTGACGCTCGATCCAGCCACGACACCGGGTCATTGCCAGGCGCGTGCCCAACAAAAGACGGACAGCCCCGGTCGAACCGACACCAGAAAACACCGCATACGAAACCTCCACGTAGATCTCACCCCGGATCGACAACGGCGAATCCACGAACCGGTCCAACGTGTGGCTGATCATCCCCTCGTTGGAGTTCTCCACCGGCGCCACGCCGAAATCGGCACGGTTCACCTCCACCTCGTGGAACAGCTCGTCGATGGAGACGGTGGGACGCAAATGACACGAGGATCCGAACTGCTTGAGCGCGGCCAGGTGGGCGAATGCATGTTCCGGACCCAGATAGGCCACGGTGAGCCGTTTTTCCAGACTCAACGATGCGGAGATGATCTCCCGGTAGATACGATGCAACGCCGCCTTGGGCAGAGGTCCGCGATGACGCGCCTCCAGCCGGCGATGGATCGACGCCTCGCGTTCCGGACGGTAGAACGATGGATCGGGCGAAACGTTCCCCTGGGCACTCTTGAGATGACCGACCTCCAACACCCGCTCGATACGCTCCATGAGCAGGTCATGGATGCGATCGTCGATGGCGTCGATCGCCTCACGCAAGGCGAGCAGAGCCTGTTGTTCGGAAGAGGGTGGAGTGGCGGTCGCCATGAGGCCAAATGCAGCCGGTCTGGAGTGCGGGGACGCTCCGGTCGCGCCGGAACGGATTTTTCTTAACGAATCCCAGGAATTTCAAAGCCTCCCACGGATTTGGAAGGGGGGTATTCTATACCGCGCACCTCGGCAAGACAACCGTTTCGCGCTTGAGCGGAGAAAAAATTCCCGGTCACGCCCTGACGCCGCGCCAAGGCCCCGCGCCAAGATCCCGAATCGCCTGAACGCAGGTTCAGCCTGCGCAGACCCGGTTCCGGCCCTCCCGCTTGGCCTGATAGAGCCGGGCATCGGCGGTCTGGATCAACATCTCCGGGGTGTCGCCCGGCGCGCTGGTGGCAATCCCCAACGACAGGGTGATGCAAGGCAGGGGCTCTTGTTCCAAAGAGCGGATCGGCATGGCCTCTGCGGCCTGACGCAACCGTTCGGCCACTCCGACCGCCGCGGCCATCGGCGTTTCCGGCAGGATCAGGGCGAACTCCTCGCCACCGTAGCGCGCGGCAACGTCGTTCAGGCGGATGGTGGCCTTGAGCAGATCGGCCAGGGCGCGCAGAGCCTGATCCCCGTTCAGATGGCCCTGGGTGTCGTTGAACCGCTTGAAGTGATCGATGTCCATCATGACCAGGGTCACCGGATGGTGCAGCGGACGGGAGAGCAGTCGGGAGAGGGAGGCGTCGAACCAACGGCGGTTGCTCAAACCGGTCAGACCGTCGAGCCGCACCACGTCCTGAAGGGTATCGATCTGGCGGCGCTGCTCCCGCACATGATCGTTCACCGAGCGGATCCAGCCGGTCAGAATCATCAATAAATTTCGGGCGATGAGCGGCGCCAGGTCGATCAGGTGCCAAAGACGCGCCTCATGGATCTGCAACAGACGGCACGGGGTGATCGCCACCACCCAGGCGCTGGAGATCGAATGGGTGATCAACGAGATCTCCCCCACGATGTCGCCGGGCCCGACCTGACTGACCGGCGGGCTGTCCGACTGCTCCAGATGGATCGACAGGGAGCCGGAGAGGATCAACTGGATGCAACGGTTGGTGTTGCCCGGCGAGATCAGCACCGTGCCGGCGCCGATCTCCCGGATCGGACATTCCTCCAGTTCGTCCAGGTACAGCTCGGCTGGCACATCACGGAACAGTTTGGAGTGGCTCAACAGGTCGGCGAGCATGGCATGACGGCTTCTGGTTGGGGGATGGGGTCCAGGCAAGGCATTAAGTTACCGATCGGTCCGTCACTCTAACACGAGCCGCCGCACGATCACCAGGATCGGCACGTCACCCAAACAGTCCCTCATCCCTCCTCCACGCGGATCATCACCTCGGCACCCAGTCCGCGTTTGAAGTGGTTGGCCGCGCTCCCTTGATTGACCACCACCTCCACCGTGCCGAAACCGCCCACCACCAGTGCCGGCGCGCCCACCGGCACGCTGGCGAAGGTGGTGACGATCGCCCCGCACGGGGTGCCGTCGAGCCACCCCTTCACCGGTCGCTTGCGCAACTCCTCGCCGGGCAGCGCGGTGACCAGATTGCCATAATGATCGACAAAAAGCACCTCCGTGCCCCAGGCACCGTGTCCGGCCTTGCGCCAGCCCGGATCGGTCAGCAGCATGGGCGGATCGATCAGCGGGGTGCCCAGATCGCTCACCGAGCGCCCTTGCAGCAGATGAGCCGCCGCCGGGGCGAACAGATCACGTCCATGAAAGGTGGGACTGACCGTCTCGGCGTCACCAAGGGTATCCAGGGAGAGCACCCGCGCGTCGTGACGGTTCAGGATCGGCGTCAACAAACCGTTGTCCGGTCCGATGAAGTACGAACCCTCGGATTGCACCACCAGGCCGCGTCGTCCGCCGCCCACGCCGGGATCGACGATGCCAAGCCAGATGGCGGGCGACGGCATATGGGGCAGACATCGCTCCAGCATCCAGGCGCCGCTCTTGATGGCGAACGGCGGGATGTCGTGAAACAGATCCACGAACGCCACCTTGGGGAACAGGCGCATCAACACCCCCTTGACCTGGCCCACGAAGGGATCGGCAACGCCGAAATCGGTCAGAAGGATCACCGGCAAGGGCGGGGACGAAGAACCGAACACGGGCATGGGGCATCTTCCATGTCAGGGATGAACGTGACTGTATTGAAGATCAGGAGAATCAGGCTTTGTGATGAAACAGCGTGGCACCGCCCATCGCGGTGCCATATCCCCGGCGCAACGCCTGCACGCGCCGGTTTTCCGAAAAGAGTTGATCCGCCACCTCGGACTTGTGACGCATCAGCACCGGCTGGATCTCGGCCATACGCCGCACGAAACGGGTCAACCGCTCCCGCGTCCCATCCCCCGGGGTCACGCCGTCGGGAAATCGGGCGGTCAACTCCTCGAGCCGGGCCATCTCCCGATCCCATGCCGTCATCAGTTCGTCCAACGCATCGGCGTCGATCTCCTCCGGCGCGGCGAGTCGATTCAGAAGCAGATCGAGCCGGGTCAAAAGCTCGGCGATCGGCTGGGTGGCCTGTCCGCTCACGCCATCCCCTCGAGCCGGCGTTGCGGGGTGGAATCCAGCGGCGGCAAGGGCGGAATCGCCTCGCTCTTCACCTGACGCACCGCCTCGCGCCACCCCACCAGAAGGGTGTTCAGATGACGGATCACCTCGCGGATCGCCTCCGGATCCCGCCGCAGATTGGCATACGTGAGCCGGTCGAGCATGTAGCCGTACAGATCGAACAGCTGAATCGCCAGCTCGCCGCCCTTATCGAAATTCAAGGTGTTCTGCAACTCCGCGATGATGGCGATGCCGCGACGCAGACTCATCTTGTGATCACTCAGACGCGCGGCGTTCAACTCCTCGATGGAGCGCTCCAGAAAACGGATCGCACCCTCGTAGAGCAGAATCAGCAGGTCTTCCCGCGAGGCGGTATTGGCTCGGGAGGTCTTGTAACTGCGCAGGCCATACGACATGGCGGGTCATCACCCTCAATGTTCCATGAAAACCGTGGCCTGGGGGGAGTGCAGGCCCCGCCAGCCATCCAACAAAACCTGCAACTGCTCCACCACCCGACGGATGAACTCCGCGTCATGGGTCAGACCCGCCTGGGTCAGACTGTCGAGCATGTAGGCATAGAGGTCGTTCAACTGCGCCGGCACCTCACCACCCTTGGAAAAATCCAACGTGCGCTGGAACTCCTCGATGATGCGCCGACCCCGTTGCATCCAATGTTTGAACTCGGCCACCCGCCCCTCTTCACAGGCCGTGGCCGCCTGCTCCAGAAACTGGATGCTCCCCTCGTAGAGCTGAATCAGCACCTCCAGTTGGGAGAGTCCATCCAGATTGGCCGAGGGAGGCGGTGCGGTCCGGGTCATCGTCGTCTGGGATTGAATGTCCACTGCTTTATTATCTCCATCTGCCCCTGGATTGAACGTGTGCGCCAGAAACGTCGTTCATCAACTGCCGCTCAATTTCGAGATCGAACTGGTCAGGGAGCTGCTCTGACTGTTCATCTTGCTGATCATCTGCTCCAGATTGGAGAACTTCTTGGTCAAGGTCTCACGCACCTTCTCCAGACGGGAGGTCTCCTGCTCGATGCTCTTCTCCAGCCGATCGACCCGAGCCTTCAGACCATCCTTGCGTCCGGTCACCGAACCACCGGTGCTGGAGGTCAACGAGTCGATCAGATCGGCCATGCGATGGGCCAGACCCTCGTTGAAGGTGTCGGTGCTCGAGGAGCGTTTCGAGGTGAACAACCGCGTCACGCTGTTGAAGTCGGTGGCGAGCGCCTTGTCGAGGGAACTCGAATCAAAGCTGATCCTGCCGGTCTTCTGATCGGTGCGCAGCCCCATCTCCGCCAGGGTCGAATAGGGGGTGAGCGTGCCGAGCGCGGTCTGCGTCTGAGTGTTGAGCATGCTCCGCATCTGCGAGAGCACGCTGCGTGACAGGGAATCCCCGGAAAGGGTGTCGGTTTTGTGGGTATTGACGTAATCCACCACCGCGTTGTAGGCATCCAGGAAACCGGTCAACACCGTTTTCAGGGCCGTGGTGTCGTTCTGGATCGAGACGTTGACCGCGGTTCCGCTGGTGCCGATGCTGTCGGGCCAGCCATCCCCGTCGCTGTCGGCCACGGTGGTGCCGGTGGTGACATCCTGGAGATTCAGGGTGACGCCGGTCAGGGCCGTGGTGACCTGATTGGTGGAGCTTACCACGTCGATGCCGTCGATCCTGAGGACCGCATCCTGGGGTGCCACGGTCTGGGTAAAACCGTAACCCGAGGCGATGTTGCCGATGCGATCTCCCCGGTTCCCGAAGGAGTCGGTGTAGGTGCCGCTGTCCTTGGCGGTGAGGATCAGACGGTATTTGGAACCGTCGTAAAGCACGCTCGCGCTCACCCCGTCGTCATCGCCGTAATCGATGCCGTTGATCGCCGAGGCCAGATCCTCGAGGGTCATGTTCTCCAGGGTGGAGGTGTCGAAATTGGTCGTACTCTGCGAGGTCCCATAGGTCACGCCGTTGTACTCAAAGGAGAAGGTCGCACCCACCCCCAGAGTCGTCGAAGAGGATGCAAACCCCGACGAAGCATCCATGGCCTTGGTGTCGTAGGTGGCCAACTGCCCCACGACAACGGAGTGGTTGGCGGCCTGGGCCGTGCTGTCGGCGGTGGCGGCCACCCGATCCGAGTCGGATGAGGAGACGGTATGCGGCGCCCACGCGGAGGTCTCCTGCAACTCCTTGGACTTGGTTTCCAGGGCGAGCATCTTGGTCTCCAGCTCGCCAATGGCGGTCTGCTGGCTCGAAAAGAAGCTCTTGTCCTTCTCCATCGCCTTCAAACGGGTCTTTTGCGCGTTGACCAGCTGATCCACGATGTCCGACGGCAAACCACTGGCCAATCCCGTGATGCTGAAGCTACCCGCCATGTTCCTCTCCTCGTCCCATTCCTCGCATGACCGACCCTCAAAGCCCGCCGAGCAGCCCTCGCAGGGCTTGGACCTTGCTGGCCAGAAGATGAATCCGCTCCTCCGGAATCGTGCCGATCGGATGGCAGGACTCTTTCAGACTCACGCGAATCTCCGGATCTCCCGAGTGATTTTCCGTCACCCGACAGCGCACGGCGTTCAGCCCGGCCAACACCCGATTGGCTTCGGCCACCAGGGATTCCAGGAACAGGGGATCCAGCTCCTGGTCATCCGGTTCATTCGGATACGAAAAAGCGGTCACACAACCCGTATTCTCCGCTCCGAGGCTCTCCGGTCCTCTCATGCATGCACCTCGCGCTCGAAGATCCTTGCCATCCGATCCTGTCTTATCGGTTGGCCAGGAGCGTTCCTTGCGTTAAAAATCGTAAGCCCGATCTCAATCACTTGCCAAGCAGTTGCAAGGCCAGCTGCGGCTGCTGATTGGCCTGGGCCAGAACCGCAGTACCCGCCTGTTGCAGGATGGCGTTGCGGGTCAGGGTGGCGGTTTCGTTGGCGATGTCGGCATCCAGGATGCGCGAGCGGGCTGCGGACATGTTCTCCACCACATTCGACAGATTGGCGATCACCGCCTCGAAGCGGTTCTGGATCGCACCCAGATTGGCGCGGATGTCCGACACGCTGTTCAGGGCGTTGGTGATCTGCACCAGAGCGCTGTTGGCGCCGGAAACGGTACCGATGTTCACCGAGACGCCCGTGCCGAACAGGGCCGAATAGGTGGCCGCCTTGATCGACACCGTGATGGTCTGATTGGCATTGGCACCGATCTGGAACTGCTGACCCGAATTGTAGTTGCCATTGAGAATCAGGGTGTTGTTGAACTGCACCTGCTCGGAGACACGCTGAATCTCGGAGAGGAGCTGCGACACCTCTTTTTGCAGATCGGCGCGATCTTCCGGGGTGTTGGTGCCGTTGGCGGCCTCGACGGCCAGCTCACGGATGCGTTGCAGCGAGTTGCCGGTCTCCAGCAGCGCGCCCTCGGCCACCTGGGCCAGCGAAATGCCGTCGTTGGCATTGCGGATCGCCTGGTTCAAACCGCGAATCTGCGAGGTCATGCGGTTGGAGATGGCCAATCCGGCGGCATCGTCCTTGGCCGAGTTGATCCGCAGGCCCGAAGAGAGGCGCGCGAAGGTTTGCCCCAGGGCGCCCGTGGAGCGCTCGAGATTCCGTTGGGCGTTGAGGGAGGCGACATTGGTATTGATAAAAAGTGGCATGGCTCTAATCCTTCTTGATCGTCATGTGTCGGTCAGGAAACCGCAACCATTTGTTTGACAGGTTTTTTTCCCCTGGTCTGCTCACGATAGGCGCCGCGCATCTCGAACGGAATCAGCGGTTGACGCGCCGAATACTCCTTGATCACCACCTGGCGTCCACGGCGATTGCGCACGTTCACCACCACCGGACCAGCCAGATTGGTGCGCATCTCCTCGGGCCGGTTGTCCGGAATGGTCAACAGGGAGAACACCTCCAGATCCTCGCCCCGCTCCAGTCCGATGGCGGCGATGTCCGCGTCCTCGACCAGAAACTCCAGATCCGAGAAGAAGTCGAACGGATTGATCACGATGAACGCGATCTCCGGTTCATCGGCGGATTGCAACCAGAAGAAGGACGAATCCTCCGAATAGGGAAACATCAAAAAGCGCTTGCTGTTGGGGAACCCCATCATGCCCGCGTCGAGGGTGATCAGCTCATCCTCCTTGTACTTGAGGGTCCCGAACCGCGTCCCAAGGACTTCCATGATACGTTTCTCCTTCACTGGCCGCCTGACTTGGCATGATGGGGGGATGCCCCCAGTTACCCCCCTTACCAGGGAGCCCCTTTCGGGAGTTCCTCGGCAAGGCTTCCCGATCACTCGTTTGGAATCACCGTTCCGGGCTTCACCCTTGGTTCCGGTCGTTTTTGCCGGTTGAACGGCCTGAAATCCAGACGTTTAGATTAAAGCAGCTTTTGTGCCAACTCATTTATCGCATCCCTACCCGCTTTTCCGGGCCCACGCCACCCCCAGGGAGGAAAAATTTGCCCGCATCGGTGCCATCCACCCGATCCATTCGTCAAAAAGATCCCAGCTGGCCCAATCCATGGGTCATCCGATTTCCGACACCCAGTCACGGTCATTTTGCGGTTTTGACGCTTCCGGCATGGGACGGCTTCCCAAAAAGCCCGACCCCACAAACAGTTCGGGGGCGGAATGACCGCCCCCGAAACCGACTTCCACAATGGGGGGAACCCCCTTATCCCCCGACCGTACCCCCGACGAGGGTTACACGACAGGACCCGACCGGATCGGAACTACTTGAGAAGCTGCAGGGCCAGCTGCGGCTGCTGATTGGCCTGGGCCAGGATGGCCGTGGCCGCCTGCTGCATGATGGAAAGCTGGGTCAGATTGGCGGTCTCGGCGGCGATGTCGGCATCCAGGATGCGCGAACGGGCCGCGGAGACATTCTCCACCACATTCGACAGATTGGCGATGTTGGCTTCGAAACGGTTCTGGATCGCACCCAACTCGGCACGGGTCGAGGAGACCCGATCGATGGCACCGGCGATCACCGACAACATCTGCGCCGCCGCCTTGGAACCGTTCAACGGCGGATTGGTGGCATTGGTGGTCGGCGGATCGAACGGCATGGTCGGATCGGTCGGCACCGAGGCGCCGGTGATGTCCACCAGAGGCACGGGCGGGAACTGGTTTTGACCCGTGGTGTCGATCAACCAATCCGGCACCACCAGCTTCTCGTTGGTCAACGGCTTGTGCTTGTCGGCGGCAAAGGTCACCGCGGCATTGCGCACATCCATCACCTTGGCCATGTTGACCCCCGCCGTCATGGCGTTGGCCACCGTGCCATTGGTCTGGGCCGCGGCCTTGCCACCGGCGGCGATGATCTTGGCCACGTCGATGCCCAGATCCTTCTTGCCGTTGGTGCCGGCATCCGCCTCGCGGGCGGCGGCGGCGGCGCTCTCGATGTCCGCGCCCAGGCTGATCGCCTGACGGAACGCATCCACCACCGCCTTGATGTTGCCCACCGGCACATCCTTGACACCACTCTTCTCGACACCCTTCTCGATCACCAGGCTCACATCCGGAGCCGTGCCCATGGCCAACGCCACCGTGTATTTGGTGTCGTTGAGGGCGGTGGCGGCGGTGGTGGCTGCGGCGGCATCCGTGGACGCCTGGGTCTGATCGCCGGTTCCGCCGATATAGGCCGCCGAACTCGTCGAGGCGGCGGTGGCGGCAGTGATGGCCGCATCCAGGTTCTGGCCGAAGGTGGTGGTGGTGTCCGCCAGATCCGTCACCTTGCGATGCGCGGTGATGATCGTGCTCAGACGCGCGCTGCCCAGACCGGAAGCATCCGAATATTGCGGATTGTCGGCAATGATCTTGTCCGCGGCGGTGATCGCGTCATCGTTGGGATCGGCTGCCGCGATCTTGGTCTTGAGATCCGTGGCATCATCTTCGAAGCCGAACGCCTTGATCATGCTGTCCTCGGCATCGTTCGGCACGATCGCCCACGGGGCCGGCTTGGAGTCGTCCGCGTTGGCCAGGGCATTGATGCCCACCGACAGCGAGGAGCTGAACAGCTTGCTGCCCGGCTTCGGCTCCTTGGGCGCGCTGATCGCCATGCCCTTCACCTTGGCGTTGAGCACGCTTTCGGCGGCATTCGGATTGGAAAGCTGCGGCAGGGCCAACAGGGTGCTGGCGCGGGCATCGGCCAGGTTCACGGTGACGGTCTGGTCGGCACGGGCACCCACCTGGAACACCAGCGGCTGGGTCTTGCCGTTGAGCATCGGCCAGCCGTTGAATTCGGTCTCCTGGGCCACCCGCTCCATCTCGCCCAACAGTTGATTGATCTCCTGTTGCAGGCTGGCGCGATCCTCGTCGCTGTTGGTGGCGTTGGCCGCCTGAACCGCCAGCTCGTTCATGCGTTGCAGCATGTTGGAGTGCTCGGCCAGTGCCCCCTCGGCCACCTGCGACACGGAGATGCCGTCGTTGGCATTGCGCACCGCCTGGGTCAGACCGCGAATCTGCGAGGTCATGCGGTTGGAAATGGCCAAACCAGCCGCGTCATCGCCGGCGGTGTTGATGCGCAACCCCGTGGAGAGACGGGCGAAAACCTTGTTCAACTCTCCGCCGGAGTGCAACAAACCCCGCTGCGTGGTCAAGGAGGCGACGTTGGTATTGATGTAAAGCGGCATGGTTCGGGTTCCTTACAATTTGGTTTCGATTGCGATCGAGTCGTCTTGTTCGTTCGGTCAGCCGGCGGCGACCATGCGTTGCGGCATCATCTTCTCGCCGCGCCGGATACGGCGCCGCGCCTCCTGATGACCCTGACGACGCTTCTCGGCCTCGCGCTCCTGCATGTAGGTCTGACGCAGATCCTGCGGGATCAACGGCTGCCGGGGCGAATATTCCTTGATCAGAATCTGACGGCCCATGCGGTTCACGGTGTTCACCACCACCGGACCGGCCAGATTGGTGCGCATCTCCTCGGGACGCCCTTCCGGAATCGTCACCAGCGTGAAGATCTCCACCTCCTCGCCGGACGGACAACCGATCGCCTCGGCATCGGCGTCCAGGATCACGAACTCCATGTCGCCGAAGAAGTCGAACGGATTGATGACGATGAAGGCGATCTCCGGCTCATCCACCGATTGCAACCAGAAGAACGAGGAGTCCTGCCCGTAAGGGAAGAGAAGAAACCGTCTGCTCAACGGAAAACCGAGCAGACCCTCGTTGAGGATGATGACCTCCTCGTCCTTGAACTCCAACACGCCGAACCGGGTTCCGTGAATTTCCATCTTTCGTGCCTCCACTCCCTAACTCTTACCGAATAAAATCAATTAAAGAGGTGTTCATGACCTGTCTTTGCGAGGCGGTCATGACCTGCAAGGCCTGGGAGGCCTGTTCCAAATCGGACAGCACCTTGAACAGGTCGGCTTCGACGTTGTCGGCGCGCAGCTTGGTCAACGAACTCTCATCCGACTCCAACGTGGTGGTCACGGATTGCACCTGGGTCGTGCGGATCCCCGTGACCCCTTGCAAATCCGATACCTGAGCGCGAGCTTCCTGTACCCGATTCAATTGCAATGCCACTTCTTTCGTATCCGCGCGCAAAAGTGCGCCGCGCAGGGCGGCCATGGCACCGAGAATGTTGACGCCGCGCGAATAACCTCCCGTACCTTCAAGGAGTTCGCTGCCAGTCACATTCCCCTGCAACGTCGCGCCGGACTGCACGCGAATCGGACGATCCTCGCTGCCCCCCTGATACTGGGGCACCACCTCGAAGTAATAGACATCCCCGATCTGGGGTTGTCCGGTGACGGTAAATTTGACACCCCCGCCCAGATCCAGTTGACCATTTTCATCCAGCGCCACCGGCGCCGTGGTGACATCGGTACCGTTGACGTTGGCCTGATACTGGTTGCTGGCCGCCACGTAGGTGATCTTGACGCTCATCGGCACATCCGACGGAACCTGACCCGCGGTCACCGACCCGGCGAACCCGGCTCCCGCCGAGGTGAGGGTGGTGGCATCCTTGCGTTTCACCTGCACGGCGGTTGCGGCCAGATTGTTGGAATCGAAGGGTTTTTGCGTCTTCCCCCCCCCGAAGATCGGCACCTCGTCCAGCTCGGTGTTGATGCCGCTGATCATCTCCTGATACCAGGCGAGGGGCTTTTCCGCCGCGGCCTTCAAGATGGTCGGCGAACCGTCGAGCATGCTCTCGCCCATCTGCAACACCATGTCCTGGGCATCGACCAGGGCGTCATGGATCTGACTCATATGGCTGTCGGCCAGAGTCAACCGTTCGGCGGCGGACATGGTGGTCTTCTTCAAGCTCTCCACCCCGGAGAGGTCCGAGGAGAAGATCATGTGGCGATAGACCCCGGTCGGATCGTCCGAGGGACGGTTGGTCTTGTAGCCGTTGCTCTGTTCCTGGACCTTCAACATCTCCTGCTGCTGCCCCTGGAGCGCCGAAGCGCCGGTCTTGAACAGCAGATTGTTGGTCACGCGCATCATGGGTAAGACTCCTTGCCCTTGTCATGAACTCGAAAATCAGACCATCTGGATCAGGGTCTGCATCAGATCGTCCGCCACGCTGACCATCTTGCTCGAGGCCTGGAAGGCCCTCTGGAAGCGGATCAGATCGGTCAACTCCTCCTCCAGCGACACCCCGGAGAGGGACTCCCGGCTGTTGCTCAAGAAGGTCTGGGCCGCCTGCTGGGCGGTCAGGGATTCGGTATCCTGGTTGATCAGCGAACCCAGCTCACCCACCATGGTGGCGTAGTGACCGGTCAGCGAAGCGCTGTTGCCGAACAACATGAACTTGGTGGAACGCAGGTTCCCGATCGCCAGGGCGCCCTGACTGTTGGCGTCGTCGTGGACCACCGCCGTGGGCAAGCCCTGGGCGTCGCTGGCCTTGACGATCAAACGTCCCTGCCCAACCAGATCCGGATTTTTCAGCAGTTCCGCACTGACCGCCATGTCCTGGGCGCCCTTGCCGGAGATCAGCGCGCCGACCCCCAGGGCCGCCAGGATGCCGCTCTCGTCCATGACCACGCCGAGCTTGGAGCCGGCGTTCTCGGCGGAGATCTTCAATTTGTTGTCGCTGGTGATCTCGGCCTGCACCCCGTCCAGGGCATCGATGGCCTGCTGCACCTGCCGCAAGGTCATGGTGGTGGTGATATCGACCGCGGCACTCGGGGTCAGGGCGCTCTCGGTGCCGGTGGCGAAGACCAGACGGCCCGAGGTGACGCGGGAGAGATCCACCGGCGCCCCTTGATAGGTGGCCGCCTTGTTGTCGGTGACCACGCCCGAAAGCGCGGTATCCAGATCCGAACCGAGATACATCAGGCCGGTCATGTCCGACACCATGCTTTTGCCCACCGACACGGTGTTGGCCCGGTTGAACTGCCAACGCAGCTCATCGGCCAGGGACTCGAGCTTGGAAAGCACGCCCGTATCCCCATGCACCACCTCGTCGCGCAGCTCCAGCAACCCCCCGAGCTTGCCGCCCTTGATCTTGTCCTGCCCGATCTCGCGCCCCCCGATGCCGATGGCGCTGAAACCGGTGTCGGTCTTGACGTTGGTGAGCCGTCCGAACTTGGCCGAATAGGTGGCATCGGCCAGAAGCTCCTGACCACGCGAACTCATCACCTGGATCTCGCCGTTCTCCATGGGGATGGTGCGGATGTCGATGATCTGGCCCAGTTCCAGCAACATCTTGTTGCGCTGATCCTTGAGATCCAGGGCCGGGCTGCTCGCCTCGGTGCGCACGATGGTGTTGTTGATCTCCTGAATCGCCTTGAGGCGGGTGTTGATATCGTCCAACACCACGGAGATCTCTTTATCCAGAGGCAGGGCGGATTCGCTCAACGCCTCGGCCATCTTGTTGAAATCCTGGGAAACGCTCTCGGCCTTGGCGATCAGTTGATAGCGCGCCACGGCATTGCCGGGATTGTCCGCCAGCGTATCCGCGGCATCGAAGAACCCTTCGAGTCCCTGGGAGAGACCGTTGCCGTCCATGTCGTTGAAGACATCCTCGATCAACCTGGTATACTTGTCGCGGGTCTCCAAACGTCCCAGCTCGCCGGTACCCAGTTGCAAACGGCGATCCACCAACTCATCGATCTGACGCCGCACATCGGCGATGCGCACGCCGTTGCCGCCGTAATCGGCCTGGGTGCCGCGCATCGACTCCAGCTCCACCGTCTGCCGGGTATAACCGGTGGTGTTGGCGTTGCTGATGTTGTGCGAAATCGTCTGCAATGCCCCCTGGGAAGCGAAGATTCCCAGTTTGGATACGTTCAACAGGCTGCCGAGAGACATGATTCCAGAAGCTCCCCAGTGATCTTGAAATGTGCACGTCGGCGGAACGTTGGCTCCCCCCGATCCGCTTGCTCCGGGTTCGGAAGATCCTCGGTAACGAGCCGCCTTGCTTCGTCTGGCCGTGACCAGCCATTGCCCAGGATTATTGCAGAAGGCGTGCCAACATTGAAAAACAGGTTTCCGATGGGGTGGGAAACCTTCAAGAACGCCACACATTGATTTGTTTTAACAGAAAAAATGCCGTCTCGTCCCCATCCTGGATCCAATCGGGGTCCGCGACAGGGCGGATGGCAGGCGGGCAAATTTTGTCCCAGGTGATGAGCCGGGTATAACCGGTGGTGTTGGCGTTGCTGATGTTGTGCGAAATCGTCTGCAATGCCCCCTGGGAAGCGAAGATTCCCAGTTTGGATACGTTCAACAGGCTGCCGAGAGACATGATTCCAGAAGCTCCCCAGTGATCTTGAAATGTGCACGTCGGCGGAACGTTGGCTCCCCCCGATCCGCTTGCTCCGGGTTCGGAAGATCCTCGGTAACGAGCCGCCTTGCTTCGTCTGGCCGTGACCAGCCATTGCCCAGGATTATTGCAGAAGGCGTGCCAACATTGAAAAACAGGTTTCCGATGGGGTGGGAAACCTTCAAGAACGCCACACATTGATTTGTTTTAACAGAAAAAATGCCGTCTCGTCCCCATCCTGGATCCAATCGGGGTCCGCGACAGGGCGGATGGCAGGCGGGCAAATTTTGTCCCAGGTGATGACGGAATCGGGCGGCAAATGTTTCCGGCGGGTGGCTTTGTCGGGCTGGTCGTGTTAACGTGTGCCGGCGTGCAAGAATGGCACGCTCCACGGACCCCACCCTGAAAGGATCGCTACCATGGAACGCCCGAAGGGAGGGCCATATGGTACGGGGGGGGGCTCCCCCCAGCATGCAAATGACCATGGAACGCCCGAAGGGCCATGGTACGGGGGGTGAGGGGGTTCTCTCCCCAATCATGCAAGTGACCATGAATCTCCCGAAGGGAGGACCATGGTCCGGGGGGTGAGGGGGTTCTCTCCCCATCATGCAAGTTACCATGCCCGGCTCGGAGCGCGTGCGCGCGCCCCAACTGACCCGTTCGCACGATCACACCGTTTTACAAGGAGAATTCAGCATGCCCCATTCCCCCCCGATGAACATCGCCTTGCGCGCCGCCTTCAAGGCAGGCGGTCTGGCACGGGAGTGGTTCGACCGACGCCACGAACTGGAAGTCCGGGAAAAGGGCAAAAACGACCTGGTGACCAGCGCGGATCTGGCCGTGGAGGAGGAGATCGTCTTCCAGTTGAAGAAGGCCTATCCCAAATACGGCGTGCTGGCCGAGGAGAAGGGTGGCAAACTGCCGACGGATCGACCCTGTTGGATTGTTGACCCCATCGACGGCACCCTCAACTTCGCCCACGGCCTTCCACACTTCGCCATCTCCATCGCTCTGCTCGAAGAGGGCAAACTGGTCTCCGGACTGGTGCATGATCCGATGCGGGATGAGACCTTCGTGGCCGAACGGGGACGCGGAGCCTATCTCAACGATCGTCGCATCCGCGTCCCCGACCGCCGCGGGCTCCAGGGGGGCCTGCTGGCCACCGGATTTCCCCATCGCCGTCTGGAACGGCTGCCCGGATACCTCAAGGCGTTCGAAAGCTTCTTTCCGCTGGTGGCGGATCAACGCCGGCTGGGTTCGGCGGCCCTGGATCTGGCTTATGTGGCGGCGGGACGTTACGATGGATTCTGGGAAATGGGGCTGGCCCCGTGGGACATCGCCGCCGGCGCCCTGCTGGTGCGCGAGGCGGGCGGGATCATCAGCGATTTCGCGGGCGAGGAGAATTTTCTGGTTTCGGGCAACGTGGTGGCCGGGCCCATGGCGGTGCATGGCGAGATGTTGGCGCTGATTGGTCAGGCCGGTCTGGCTTGACACCCCTTTCCGGCCCGCCCGCTCCCCGAGGAGAGCCTCCTCGGAGAATACGGACGGGGCGAGAGCCGGAAAGGAGATCGAATACCGCGTGGAGCCCCCTGGCGGAAGCTCCACGGCATCACGACAAACTCGAAACCTACCGCGCGGCAAGCAACGTCAAGGCGATCGAAGGCTGCTGATTGGCCTGGGCCAGAATCGCCACCCCAGCCTGCTGGAGGATGGAGTTCTTGGTCAGATTCGAGGTCTCCAGCGCGATATCGGCATCCTGAATGCGCGAACGGGCGGCATCGGTGTTCTCGACCACGTTGGCCAGATTGGCGACGATGCTCTCGAAACGGGTCTGCATGGCGCCCAGATTGGCGCGGATGCTCGACACCGAATTCAGGGCATTGTCGATCACACTGATGGTCGATTGCGCCTTGGCCAAGGTCGAGATGCCGAAATTGGTGGTGGCCGCCGTGCTCAAACCCAACATCGAAACCGTGGTGCGCTGAATCGATACCAGCACGGTCTGCCCGGCATTCGGACCCACCTGGAAATAACCCGCGAAGTGACTGGTGGCCGGAGCCAGATTGATACCGTCGGTGCTGCCGCCAAACAGAGCCTTGCCGTTGAACTGGCTGGCCTTGGAGATGCGATCCACTTCGGAAAGAAGCTGGGCCAGCTCGGTCTGGAGCGACAGGCGATCCTGATCGCTGTTGGTGGCATTGGCGGACTGAACGGCCAGTTCACGCATGCGTTGCAGGGCGGAAGAGGTCTCGCTCAGAGCCCCCTCGGCCACCTGCACCAGAGAGATGCCATCATTGGCATTGCGGCTGGCGGTGTTCATGCCGCGGATCTGCGCGGTCATGCGGGTGACGATGGCCAGACCCGCCGCGTCATCCTTGGCGGTGTTGACCCGCAGACCGGACGACAGACGTTGGAACGTCTGGGTCAGGGCATTGGTGTTCTTGGTCAGTTGCCGCTGCGCATTGATGGAAGCGATGCTGCCGTTGATGGTGAGAGCCATGGTAAATCCTCCTCTTCATTAAGATGGTTCTCGGGCGAGGTTTTTCTGCCGAGCAAGTTTGATTGTCCTTCCCTGGAATGCCTTGTGGGTTAACGTTCTCGGGCCTAACCCCCACCCTTGAGACTGCCTTTTCCTACGATCCGTGCTTGATTCGCACCGCCCGGCCTTCGCTCGCAACCTGTCGAACCCAGCGCCGTCCGGCATCCGTGCCAGGATCAGCCTGGACACTCGATTAAAATTTACCTTGATCCATTTATCGTCTGGCTTGAGATGCGACTTGAACACTTTTTCCAGTTCCGTCGCGCTTTCCCTTCCAGAGGGGTCTTGACCCGATCGCCGCCGCTTGATCATTCATGGTCAAATTCACCCTTAATCAAATTATCGGATGGCCATATGGCGACTTGAGAAGTTTTTTGGGGGCGCCATCCGCCCCCGTTCCAGCCCCGCCGGAGAGGATGCTGCATGCGCAAGATCGCAGAGAGGGAAAAGGCCGAGAAAATGCGGCCAGAAGCGCGACAAACCGCGTGGCAAAGCGAGGAAAAACCACGGAAACTTGCAGAATGATGAAAGGAGAACCCCTCACCCCCCGTACCATGGCCCTCCCTTCGGGAGATTCATGGTCAATCTTTTGGATTGCCTTTTAAACTACTTAAGTAATTATCGTCCGCACCACGCGATCCGGGGACGCCCTCTCCCCGGATCACGCCATCCGCATCGCGCTCAATCCCGCTGCACGAACGACCGGATCTTCTCCGACCATCCGGCGGGCAGCCCCATCCGGTCCAACACCTCGGGATGGTGCCGCACCCCCTGGGTCAGCCCCACCAGTCCGGCCAGCAGCACCAGCATCCAAATCAACAGACGGGCGCTGTTGGCCACGATCTTGATCACGCCCAACAGCGTCAACAACCCACCACCAATCAACACCAGCCAGGTCATGCCATCACCTCCACCCATGCCGCCTCCGGAATTTGCCCCTCGTTGCACCAACCGTCGAATAGCACACAATGCCTCAATTCGTCGTTTTATACCAGCTTCTCCGCACCCCTTCCCTGAAGAAACCGGTTGGCCAACGCAGGATCGTGAAAAAGAAATTGACTTGCACATACAAAAAATGGATAATTATTTCTTGATCTCCGTCAAGAGGGAGGGCAACCCTTGAATTTCTGGAACGGCAAACGGATCGTCATCGGTCTGGGTGGCGGCATCGCGGCCTACAAGTGTCTGGAGTTGATCCGTCGGCTGCGGGAGGCCGGCGCCGCGATCACCCCGGTCGCAACCCCGGATGCGCTGCGTTTCGTCACGCCACTGACACTGCAAGCCTTGAGCGGCACCCCCGCCCGCACCGAACTGTTCGCGCCCAGCGAGCCCGATGGCATGGATCACATCCGCCTGGCACGGGAGGCGGATCTGCTGATCGTGGCCCCGGCCACCGCCAATCTGCTCGCGCGCATGGCCCAGGGGCAGGCCGACGACCTTCTGACCGCCCTGCTGCTGGCCCGGCGCGGACCGGTGCTGGTGGCGCCAGCCATGAACCCGGCCATGTGGGAACACCCGGCCACCCGTCGCAACGTCCTGACCCTGCGGGAGAACGGCATCCTCTTCGCGGGGCCGGAAACCGGCGCCATGGCCTGCGGCGAAGATGGCCAGGGGCGCATGTCCGAACCAGACACGATCCTCGAGGCCGCGCGCCGGGCGCTGACACCCAAGATCCTCGCCGGACGCCGCATCCTGATCACCGCCGGTCCGACCCGTGAAGAGCTTGATCCGGTCCGCTATCTCACCAACCACTCCTCCGGCAAGATGGGCTGGGAGATCGCCCGGGCCGCCCTGCGCGCCGGGGCCCAGGTGGATCTGGTGCAGGGTCCGGTCTCCCTCGCCCCACCGCCGGGGGCCCGGCTCCATCCGGTCACCTCGGCTTGCGACATGCTCGAAGCGGTCTTGAGCGTCTGGTTGCGCAACCGATGCGGCCAGACCGGCCCGGACGCGGCGATCTTGAGCGCGGCGGTCGCCGATTACCGACCCGAAACGCGCCAAACGGATAAAATCAAGAAAGGGGCCGAACCTGGGAATCTCACCCTCTCCCTGGCACCCAATCCAGACATCCTCGCCATGCTTTCGGCCTGGAGCGGAATCCGCTTGCGCGACGGCAAGCAACGGGTGGTGGTGGGCTTCGCCGCCGAAACCGGTCAGGCCCTGGAACGCGGCAGGGAAAAACGGCTCCGCAAGGGGTGCGATCTGATGGCGATCAACGATGTGAGCGCCCCTGGCAGCGGCTTCGGCGCCGACACCAATGCCGTGACCCTCATCGGTCGCGATGGCCTCGAGGTTCCCTGGCCACTGCTGCCCAAGGAAGAGGTGGCTGAACGTCTGATCGCGGCGGTTGCCGACTGGCTGGACCATCCGCGGGTTCTGGACCCGCGCATGGATCGCTGTAACCCGACATGATCGAGGGGGCCCCCGCCCCCATCCGTGCGGCTTCCGGACGGAACTCCACGGCAACCCCAAGGGATGAACGACGATGTTGAAATTCTCCAAAAAACTGCTCTACGCCATCGAGGCGGTGACGGATATCGCCTACAACTCCACGGGCGAACCGGTGCAAATCCGCGAGGTGACGAGTCGTCAGGGGGTTCCTCAACGGTATCTGGAGCAGGTGATGCAACGTCTGGTGCGCGCCGGGATCCTCAAGGGGGTACGCGGTCCACGCGGCGGCTATCTGTTGGGACGGGAACGGGCACGGATCTCGGTGGGCGACATCGCCCGCGTGGTCATGGACGTGGCCGAATCCAGCGAAGCGGGTCTCCCCCCGGACGCGGCCACCGGTCCGATCGGTCGGGTGGTGATCCGACCCTTGTGGGGAGAGTTCCAGGAAAAGATCCTGCTGATGATGGATACCGTCTCCATCGAGGAGTTGACCACCCGCGCCTTTCGCGGCGGTGTGCCGAGCGAAAGCTGCGACCGGATCACCTATTCGATATGAACGCGGGCACGGCGCCGAACGGCGTGCTGCTCATCGGTGCCGGAGGTCTGGGGTGCGCGGTGGCGCTGGCCCTGGCTGGATTGCCCATCACCCGACTGGTGATCGCCGACGACGACCGGATCTCCCTCTCCAACCTCCACCGCCAGATTCTCTTCACCATGCGCGACCTGGGGGCCTTCAAGGCCGGTACGATCGCGGCTCGCGTGGCCACCCGACAACCGGCATGCACCGTCACCACCCTGCGCGCCCGGCTCGACACTCCGCAGGCGATTGCCGAGGTGGCGCGTCACCAGACGGTGACCATCGATGCCTCGGACAACTTCGCCACCCGCTTCGCAGCCAACGACGCGGCCATCCGCCACCGTTTTCCGCTGGTGCACGGCGCGGCCATCGGCATGACCGGTCAATTGCTGACCATCGATCCGGGACGCTCGGCCTGTCTGCGCTGTCTGTTCGGAGGACCGCCCGAGACCGAAGGAGCCACCTGCCAGAACGAAGGGGCGCTTGGTTCCCTGGTCGGCGAGGTAGGTTGGCTGATGGCCCTCGAGGCGGTTAAACTGTTGTATCGAACCGGTCGCCCCCTGTGGAACCGTCTGCTGACGATCGATGCCCTGCGCGGCAGGCGTCGCACGGTTCCCCTGCGACCCGCTTCCCATTGCGCGTGCCAACTCCAACCCGGATCCGACCCGACATGAGACACAAGATTCTCGCCAACATCACCGAGACCATCGGCAATACCCCGCTGGTTCGGGTCAACCGTCTGCATGGCGATCTGACCGTGGAGATCCTCGCCAAGCTGGAGTATTTCAATCCCATGGGTTCGGTGAAGGATCGCATCGCCCTCTCCATGATCGAGGCCGGCGAGCAGGCGGGGCAGATCAACCCCCAAACGGTGGTGATCGAACCCACCTCCGGCAACACCGGCATCGCCCTGGCCGGAATCTGCGCAGCCAAGGGGTTGAAACTGATCCTCACCATGCCGGACTCCATGTCCCAGGAACGGCGCAAACTCTTCGCCCTGCTCGGTGCCAACGTGGTGCTCACACCCGCCAAGGAGGGGATGCGCGGCGCGATCCAAAAGGCCAAGGAGCTTTTGCGGCAGGAGAAACACGGCTTCATGCCCAACCAGTTCGACAACCCGGCCAACCCCCGGATTCACGCCGAAACCACCGCCAGGGAGATCCTCGACGACACCGATGGCCGGCTCGACATGCTGGTCGCCGGGGTCGGCACCGGCGGTTCGTTGTCAGGCATGGCGCAAACCCTGAAAAAAATCCTGCCCGATCTCTGGGTGGTGGCCGTGGAACCGGCCAACTCGCCGGTCCTCTCCGGCGGCATGCCCGGTCCGCACAAAATCCAGGGGCTGGGCGCGGGATTCGTCCCGCCGGTGCTCGACCGGAGCCTGATCGACGAGGTGGTGCGCTGCGGGGATGATCTGGCCATCGAGACCGCCCGACTGCTGGCCACCCGCGAGGGGATCGCCTGCGGGATCTCCGGTGGCGCGGCCCTGGCGGCCACGTTGCAGGTGGCCAGCCGACCGGAGTTTTCCGGCAAACGGGCGGTGGTGATCATCCCGGACATGGCCGATCGCTATCTCTCCACCGAACTGCCCCCCACATGACCCGCGATGCCCGCACGCCGGAGTGGGCGGAACGCTACTCCCGACAGATCATCCTCAGGGAGATCGGTGGCCAGGGTCAAATGCGACTCGATCGGGCCGCGGTGGGCCTGGTGGCGGACTCCGAGATCCTGGTCACCACCCTGCTCTATCTGGCCGGGGCCGGCATCGGCACCCTGCGGGTTCGCCACCCGGATCCGACGCGGATCGAGCCGACCTTGGCCTGGGCCAGAGACCTCAATCCCACGGTGATCATCGCATGCACCGGTGTCGATACGCCCATCGACACTTGGCTGTCCGGCCTGGAACTGGTCATCGATCTGGATCAGGGGTGGCCGGAGCGGCATCGCGCCTGTCACGCGGCCCGCATCCCGCTTCTGACCACCTGGTGTGATGCCGACGGATTGGCCTGGATCAGCGGATCCATGGCCAGCCTCGATCCCGCCCTGCCGTGTCTCGCCTGCGCCCCCCCGCCGGACCCTTCGGAACCACCGGCCCCGTGGGCCATGCTGTGGCAGGGGTTGTCCGGCACGCGCCTGGCCACCGAGGCCATCAAGTATCTGCTCGACATCGGCGATCGCGCGGTGTGGGATCACGCCCTGGCCCTGGATGTGACCCGTGGAGAACCGGATCGTCGGCCACGCCACAAACGAACCGACTGCCCGGTCTGCGCCCCGACCGCCTCCCGCCACGAGGCCACCAACCGGACGCGACTGCTCTCCGCCCCGTCCGACCAGGAGTCCGATGCCTTTCTGGACATCACCGCCGACACCTGCCCCATGACCTTCGTGCGCGTCAAGCTGCGTCTGGAGACCATGGCATCCGGTCAGACCCTGCGGGTCCGGCTGAGTGGCGGCGAACCGTTGATGAACGTACCGCGCACGTTGCGCGATCAGGGATTCAAGGTCTCGGAACCTTGGAACGAGCATGGTGTTTTTGGTTTGCTGGTCGAAAAAATATCGGATTCGGGTTGACAACCATGCCAGGATGATGTTGACAAACGGACGCTTTCGGACCAAAAAATAAGGCACGGGAAGCGGCTGTCCGGTGTACTCCGGAAAGAGGTTGCACGGAGAATGGATGAGGGTTTCCCCCATCCGCAAGCAGGTTGGATCGTGGGAGTGGAGAGATGAACGGACGGATGCGCGCCAACGCCGGTTTCACCCTGATCGAACTGATGATCACGATCGCGATCGTCGTGCTGATGATCGCGGTCGCCTATCCCGCCTATCAGGAGCACGATGCCCGTGCCCAGGCCAAGGAGGCGGTCACGGTGATGACCGGCATGAAGGATGCCCTGCTCGCCCATCATCGTGCCAAGGGGAGCGTTCCCGCCAAACCGGATGAGCTGCACTCCACCCAGCGCAGCCGCTATGTCGCCTCGATCGCCTTTTCGGCCCCTCCGACTCCCGGCGGCGCGGCGGTGGCCCTGGAGATGCGGACCACCTTTGACCCCAAGACCGCCAATCCCAAAATCGCCGGCAAAACCCTCCATTTCGGCACCCGCGATGGCGGTGCCACCTGGCAATGCAGCGCCGGCTCCGAACCCACCGCCCTGCCGGCCAGGCTGCTGCCCAGCGCCTGCAAGTAGACTCGCCGCTGCCCAACGCCTGCTTGTAACGGGCGGTTACTGGATCTGGAACGTTTCGAGTTTGGTGATCAACCGATCGATTTCGGTCGAGGGGGAGGAAAACCGGATGGGATGACGTTCGCGCAAGAGTTGTGCGTTTCGGATGGCTTGAGCATGGCCATTGGGATTCTTATCTTTCAGATCTTCGAACATCTTGGGATAGGATTTTTTGTAATCCATTCCTGTTTTCTTGCCAAATCTCGCGCCAGCTTCGTCACAATCCTGAAAAGGGGTATCGGTGAAGCCGAAATGAAGAATGATCCAAAATTCGATGCACGGAACCGAAACATACACTTCGATGGCTGGTGCCATTTCGGCCAGTTCAATCGCCTGGTCGAACCGATTTTTTTCTGCTCCACCTCGCAAAATGCAATCCCCGTCGAATACTGCACACACCTCGTCGAACTCTGTCCTTCCCTGAAAATCCCTGACTTGCCGGACGATGCTCAACGGATCCGTGTAAGGCTTTCTGGGGGGCTGCACTTTCACACCCGACAACTTCTCGGCACGCACCAAATCATCCAAATAGTTGAAACCACTGTTTGTGTCTTCGCACAAAATCAACAACCTTTTACTTTTTCCCCGCCCACCGGCCCGACGGTCCGCGTGCTGCCTGGGGGCTCTCATCTTGCTCATGATCCCTCCCCGCCGTGCTCCACGCCCATCTCCGACAACCTCTGCTTACGCAACACCATGGGCACGGCTCCAAAGAGACCATCCAGATAATCCCGTTGTAGTGACTTGCTCGAGCGCTTCAAATCAAAATCGGAGAGCGCATAGAAATGCGAGGCGTGATCTCGCCTCTTGTTCATCAACCACACCTGATCCGGACGCAGCAGGGTTTGATCCAATAAACTCGTATCGTGCGTGGCAACAATCAACTGGCCATTATTTGAATTCGTAGCCGACTCCTGAAACAACTCCAATAAAAATCGAGCCAATCTGGGGTGCAAGCCCTCTTCGATCTCATCCAGGAAACAAACCTGCCCCTTATCCAACATGGTTTTCCATTGCCCAGCCAGGGCGAGCATCCGAATCGTTCCGGAGATGTATTGCTTCTCTTCGACATGGAGATTTGATAAGATTGCGTTAGCTCCACTT
>NZ_JBZVFG010000038.1:33439-37323 GCF_058402785.1 Candidatus Magnetaquiglobus sp. | reverse complement strand
GGGGAGAACCCCCTCACCCCCCTTTGCCATGGACCTCCCTTCGGGAGTTCCATGGCAAACATCGATAAACGTCATTTTCCACGCCTCGATTCGTGTCGATTTCCTTTTGACAAGCCCCGCGCCATGCGGATAAAGTGACGCCACCTCGATTCCCATCGAGAATCCTTCATCCATCTCTTCACGCTTCATTATTCTTTGAAGGACGCGCAAGAGGGGCAACGGACGCTCCATTTTCAGGAGAGTCGCGTCCGTTATTTGGAGGAGTCCATGCAAAGCCATGACCTGATCATCATCGGGGCGGGGCTGGCTGGGATGCGCGCGGCCCTGGAAGGGGTCAAAGCGGGCATCGATGTCGCCATCGTCACCAAGATCCACCCCCTGCGCAGCCACTCCTGCGCGGCCCAGGGCGGCATCAACGCCGCCATCGATCCCCAGGATTCCCGCGATTCCCACGCCTACGACACGGTGAAAGGGGCGGATTACATCGGCGACGAGGATGCCATCGAACTGATGTGCCAGGAGGCCCCGGAGGCGATCCTGGAAATGGATCGCATGGGCACCCCCTTCTCGCGCATCGAGGGGGGATTGATCGCCCAACGCGCCTTCGGCGGCGCAAGTTTCAACCGTACCTGCTACGCTGCGGACCGTACCGGTCAAGTGCTGCTGCACACCCTGTGGGAGCAACTGGTGAAGGCCGGCGTCAAGGTCTATCAGGAGTGCAGCGTCATGCGCCTGGTCACCGATCAGGCGGGAGCGGTCTCCGGCGTGGTGGCTTACGACATCAAGACCGGCGCGCTCTTCGGATTGCGCGGCAAGGGGGTGTTGATGGCCACCGGCGGGTATGGACGGGTCTTTCTCTCCAACACCAACGCCACCACCAACACCGGTGACGGCATGGCATTGGCCCTGCGCGCCGGCGCGCCGCTGGCGGACATGGAGTTCGTGCAGTTCCACCCCACCGGCCTGCGCACCTCCGGGATTCTGGTCACCGAAGGGGCACGCGGCGAAGGGGGCTATCTGATCAATGCCCTGGGCGAACGGTTCATGGGCAAGTACGCCCCCAACAAACTGGAACTGGCCTCCCGCGACGTGGTGTCGCGGGCCGAGCAGACCGAAATCATCGAAGGACGCGGCAAGGATGGCGCCATTTTCCTCGATCTGCGCCATCTGGGCGCCGAGAAGATCCTGGAACGACTGCCGCAGATCCGCCAACTCTCCCTCGATCTGGAGGGTGTGGACGCGATCCACGCGCCCATCCCGGTCCGTCCCACCGCCCACTACTCCATGGGGGGCATTCGCACCGACAAGTTCGGCGCCTCGCCCTTGCCCGGTCTGTACGCCGCCGGCGAGGCGGCCTGCGTCTCGGTGCACGGAGCCAACCGTCTGGGTGGCAACTCCTTGCTCGACACCATCGTCTTCGGCAAGATCACCGGCGCCCACTGCGCCGCATCCGTCAGGAAAGAGACCTTCCGCGACTTCGACAACAGCGCCGTGGAGGCGGTCCGGGCCAATCTGGCCGACCTCAAGGCCCGTCCGAACAAGGGATTGCGTCCCAGCGCCCTGCACCACCGCATGGCCGGGGCCATGAATCTCCATTGCGGGGTATTCCGCACCCCGGAGGGGCTGGATGCCGGTGTGGCCGAGATCGCCGGCTGGCGCGACGATTACACCCGCATCCACCTGGACGACCACGCCGACGACTTCAACATCGACCTGCTGCGTGCGGTGGAACTGGGCCATCTGATCGATCTGGCCGAATGCATCCTGCGCGGCGCCCAGGCGCGTCCGGAGTCCCGCGGGGCCCACTCCCGCACCGATCATCCCAATCGTGACGACGACAACTGGCGCAAGCACACCCTGAGCCACTGGGACAGCTCCCTGGGAGCGGTCACCCTCTCCCACGAACCGGTCCGCACCGTGGGCAAGGCCGAATACGCCCCCAAGGTCCGCACCTATTGACGAGACGAGGCCCACGATGAGCACGACCCCCTATACCATTCGCATCCAGCGCAACCGCAAGGGCGCGGTCGGACCCATCCAGTCCGAATGGCGCGAATACACCGTCCCCGCGACCCCCACCACCACCATCCTCACCATTCTCGAGGAGATCAAGGGCGAGCAGGATGGTTCCCTCACCTTCCGGCAGTCCTGTCGCTCGGCCATCTGCGGCTCGTGCGCCATGAAAATCGGCGGTCGCACCCGTTTGGCCTGCAAGACTCACGTCGGCAGCGTGGCCCGTGACGGCGTGGTGGTGATCGCACCCCAGGCCAATCAGCCGATCCTCAAGGATCTGGCCATCGACATCGATCCCTTCTTCGAGAAGATCCACCAGATCCGGCCCTATCTCCAGGACGGTCCGGATACCGATGCCGTGCTGGAGCGCACCGCGTACGATCAGGTCAACCACGTCACCCAGTGCATCCTGTGCGGCAGTTGCTATTCGGACTGCACCATGGCCGAGGTGAGTTCCGAATTCATCGGTCCGGCGGCCTTGGCCAAGGCGTTCCGGTTCGTCTCCGACCCCCGCGAAGGACAGAAAAAGCGCCGGCTGGAGCAACTCTCCGAACCCCACATGATGTGGACCTGCGCCCGTTGCGCCATGTGCGTGGAGACCTGCCCCAAGGATGTCAAGCCGATGGAGGCGATCGTCAAGCTGCGCACCCGCGGCATCGACAAGGGGCTCGGCGACGGTCCGGGTCCCAAGCACGCCCTGGCCTTCCACCAGGACATCAAAAAATCCGGCTCGCTCAACGAGTTCACCCTGATGATGCGCACCGTGGGCATTCTCGGCACGCTCGCGGAACTCGACACCGCCCTGCACCTGATGAAAAAGGGCAAGGTTCCCTCGCCACTGCCGCACAAGTCCAAGGGATTGAAGGAACTCGCCAAGATCTACGAGATCCTCGAAGAGACCCCCCTGGACGTGGAAACCAAGGCCAAGGAGGTGGTCCCGGAATAGGGACCGCCTTGCGCAAAGGAGATCTTTCATGAAACTCGATTTCGCCTATTATCCGGGTTGCGCGGCCAAGCAGGTGCAGAAGGAGGCCGACGTGGCCGCCCGCGCCGTGGCCGGCAGCCTGGGCATCACCCTGCATGAGATGCCGCGTGCCACCTGTTGCGGCGCGGTGAGTCTGCGCGAGACCAGGCCGGCCTTCTCTTTGGCCGTGGCGGCACGCATCCTCTCCGAGGCCGAGGAGGGGGGACGGGATCTGGTGACCATCTGCAACACCTGTCTCCAGACTTTGACCCACGCCAACCACCGTTTCAAAACCGAACCGGAGTTGTTGGACAAGATAAACCATGTGCTGGTCCAGGCCGGGGTGCGACCCTACCAGGCCTCGATTCAGGTCTATCATCTGTTGTGGGTGATCACCGATCAGATCGATCCCGAGAAGGTTCGTGCCAAGGTGGTCAAGCCGTTGAAGGGGTTGCGGGTGGCTCCATTCTACGGTTGTCACAACCTGCGGCCCGAGGAGATCTTCGATGCCAAGGCCGGCGAAAAGGCCGACCATCTGGATCGGTTGATCGTGCTGCTGGGTGGCGAACCGGTCGCGTATGACGGTCACGACAAGTGTTGCGGGTTCCATGTCATGCTCTCCGACAAGGTGGAGATGCGCGCGATGGTGGCCAGGAACTGTCTGAACGCGAAAGAGGCGGGCGCCGAGGTGATGATCACCCCGTGCACCTTGTGCGACATGTCGATGGGGTCGTTCCAGGGACCGGCAGAGAAGGTGGTGGGCAAGCGCATCGAACTGCCGGAGATGAATTTCGCCCAATTGATCGCCGTGGCCATGGGGTTGGAGGGCAAGGCCGGGTTGAACCGATTGCATGTGTCGCCCGAGGCGGCGTTGGCCAAGCGCGGGATCGGGTAAACCGTTGCGGGG
>NZ_JBZVFG010000038.1:0-33339 GCF_058402785.1 Candidatus Magnetaquiglobus sp. | reverse complement strand
CGTGGGGCTCTGCCCCACCCCCGCCGGGGACGGTAACCGTCTCCGGTCCCCCGTGACGACTCAGGCCCGAACTCAACTTCACCACCCTCTTCCCCATGCCCACCACCACACCCCTCCTCTCACCCACCCTCCTCAACCAACCCGATACCCTGCTCATCGATTTCCCCGAAGCCGGCCCACCGCTCCTCTTCACCCACCCCATCGCCGTGCTCTCCGCCCACACCCCGGACTCCGTGCGTCCCCTGCTGCGCCAGATCGATCAGGCCACCCGCACGGGTCACTGGGTGGCCGGCCTTCTCGCCTACGAGGCCGCCGCCGCCTTCGACCTGCCAGTCTTCACCCAGCCCGAACCCAATGGCCCGCCCCTGGCCTGGTTCGCACGCTTTGACACCGCCCCGCGACCGGTCTGCTATCCGGAGCCTCCATCCCATCCCCCGGTTCGCCTCACCCCCGACGGCGACCAGACCCGTTACCAACAAGATCTGGCCCGCATCGCCGCTTGGATCCAGGCCGGCGAAAGCTACCAGGTGAACCACACCCTGGAAGCGAAGGTGACGGGCATCGACGACCTGGCCACGTTCTTCCTGCACGTTCAAACCGCGCACCGTTTTCCACGGGCGATGTGGATCCGCACGCAAACCTGGGCCGTGGCCTCCTTCTCGCCCGAGCTGTTTCTGGAACGATGCGGCCAGCGACTCGTCACCGCACCGATCAAGGGGACACGCCCACGCTCGAACGATGCCGATCAAGACCGCACCCAGGCCGAGACCCTGGAAAGCTCGCCCAAGGACAACGCCGAACATGTGATGATCGTGGACATGGCACGCAACGATCTGGGACGGATCTGCACCACCGGCAGCGTACATGTCGAATCCCTGGCCGCCTGCCGCTCGTTCTCCACCGTCCATCACCTCGAAACACGGGTGCATGGCCTGGCGCGTCCCGAAGTCGATCTGGAGGGGATCCTGGCCGCGCTCTTTCCCGCCGCCTCGATCACCGGCGCGCCGAAAAAACGGACCATGGAGATGATCCGGGAACTGGAACAACGCCCGCGCGGGATCTATACCGGGGCGATGGGATACTTGATGCCCGGCGGGGACGGATGGCTGAACGTGGCGATCCGCACCGTGGTGCGGCGTGAATCGCAAGGGTGCCGGATCGGACTCGGAGGCGGGGTGGTGGCCGACTCGAAGAGCGAGGCCGAATGGATGGAAATCGCCGACAAGGCACGGTTCCTGAACGACAGACCCGCACCACTGGGACTCATCGAATCCTTTCGTGTCGAGGCCGAAGGGGCGATCCCCTGGCTGGCGGCGCACCTGCACCGGTTGGGCGATTCGTCGCGCGCCCTCGGCATCCCCCTGGAACCGGATGCACTCGAAGCGCGCATTCGCGCCTCGGCACGCCAATGGGCCAAAACGCACCCGACCCCCCTGGTGGGACGCCTCGAACTGACCGCCGGAGGCGGGATCACCCTGACCCGACGCCCGTTCACCCCCTGGCCCGAGGCCGGATTGAAGGTGCGACTGGCCGCCTGGCGGCCCGACCCACTCGACCCCTTGGCATGCCACAAGAGCAACCGCCGCCTTCACCTGGATATGGCCTGGCATGAAGCTCACAAGACAGGTCATGACGAACGACTGTTCATCAACCGGCGCGGACAGCTTACCGAAGGGGCGATCAGCGCCCTGCTGGTACGCCACGCCGGCCAGTGGATCGCCCCGCCGCTCGGCGATGGCCTTTGTCCAAGTCTGTGGCGCGCCAGGGAAATACCACGATGCGACGCCATCCTTCGCAGTTTGTCTCTGGATGATCTGCGCGAGGCCGAAGAGATCCGCATGGGCAATGCCGTGCGCGGCGGATGCAGGGTGGCACGAATAGAGGATCTCTGTGGCCAGATCATTTACATTGATCACGCCTCATCGTGATCTTCCCCGCCTCGAAAGATAATGTTTGCATGATTTTTTGATAAATCGCAAAAAAAATCTTGACAGTTGCTCTCCAAAGAAAAATATTATACGGATAAATCTCTGAACAAATCCTCTATTAACCCTGAAGGAGTTCCATGATGTCGTCCGATCTGCTCAAGCACGCCGCGGAGATCATCGAAGCATACGTTTCCAATAACGAAGTCCAGGCTCGTGAGTTGCCGGCGTTGCTCCGGGAGGTGTACTCCACCCTGAACGATCTCGCCTCCAACGGATCCGCCCCCACGAGCCGCGACGTCGCCCCCACGCCCGAGGGCGATGAAGAGGAACCGGCCTCGCCGATCATGACCTCGGGTGATTCCAAAAAGCCTCAACCGTTCGTGCCCATCGATCAGGCCGTCACCGAAGACGCGGTGATCTGCCTGATCTGCGGCAAGCCCTGCAAGGCCTTGAAAGGTCACCTGACCCGTTCGCACAAAATGGACTTCGACGAATACCGCGCCATGTTCGATCTGGACAAAAGCTTCCCGATGGTGGCCCCCTCCTATTCGGACAAGCGCCGCTCCCTGGCCATCGAGGCCGGTCTGGGCGACAAACTGCGCGATTCGCGCCGCAAGGACCACGACGCCTGAGTGTCACGATGGGGATGGGGGGGCCGTGGCGCCCCCTCCGCTCCCCACATCTTCCCACCTTCACGCCCCGATCGCCCTCTTCAACATCGGCGCCAGATAACGACCGGTCCAGGAGTTCCCGTCCCCGGCGCACTGCTCCGGCGTCCCCTCCATCACCACCTCCCCGCCCCGACTGCCCCCCTCGGGCCCGAGATCGATAAGCCAGTCCGCGGTCTTGATCACATCCAGATTGTGCTCGATCACCACCACCGTGTTGCCGGCATCCACCAACTGCCCCAACACCTCCAGCAACTTGCGGATGTCGTCGAAATGGAGGCCGGTGGTCGGCTCATCCAGAATGTAGAGCGTGCGCCCGGTGGCCCGCTTGGCCAACTCACGGGCGATCTTCACCCGTTGCGCCTCGCCGCCGGACAAGGTGGTCGCCGACTGTCCGAGCCGCACATACCCCATGCCCACCGCCTGCAACGTCTCCAGCCGCCCCTTGAGCGCCGGAATGGCCGAAAACATCGCGGTCGCCTCGTCCACGGTCAAATCGAGAATCTGGGCGATGTTCTTGCCCTGATACTGGATCTCCAGGGTCTCGCGGTTGTAACGGCTGCCCCGGCAGACATCGCACTGCACAAAGATGTCGGGCAAAAAATGCATCTCGATCTTGATCAGTCCGTCTCCGGCGCACGACTCGCAACGTCCGCCCTTGACGTTGAAGCTGAACCGTCCGGCCTGATACCCACGCCCGCGCGACTCCGGCACGCTGGCCATCAACTCCCGGAGCGGGGTGAACAGGCCGGTATAGGTGGCAGGATTGGAACGAGGGGTGCGTCCGATCGGGGATTGATCGATGTGGATCACCTTGTCGAGGGCCTCGAGGCCGCTGATCTCCTCGTAGACCCCGCCGGGCAGATGGCCCTGATGGAGCCGCGCGGTCAAGGCGGGCAGAAGGGTGTCGAGCACCAGGCTCGACTTGCCCGATCCCGACACCCCGGTGATACAGACGAACAGTCCCAGGGGAATGCGTGCCTCGACATTTTTCAGATTGTTCGTGGTCACCCCGTGCAGCGTGACACAGCGCTTGGGATCGAAGGGGCGGCGTCGGGTCGGAATCGGTATCGAACGGATACCGGCCAGGTAGTGGCCTGTCAACGAAGACGGATGAGCGAGAATCGCCGCCGGCGGTCCCTCGGCAACCACCCGTCCGCCGTGCTCCCCGGCCCCAGGCCCCATGTCCACCACATGATCGGCGCGTCGGATGGCATCCTCGTCGTGCTCCACCATCACCACGGTGTTGCCCAGATCCCGCAGCCGGAACAGGGCATCGAGCAGACGCTGATTGTCCCGCTGATGCAAGCCGATGCTCGGCTCGTCCAGGATGTAAAGCACCCCGGTCAAACCCGATCCGATCTGATTGGCCAGCCGGATCCGCTGCCCCTCGCCGCCGGAGAGGGTGGCGGCGGCCCGGTCGAGGGTGAGGTAGTCGAGCCCCAGGGCGCGCAGGAATCCCAATCGTTCGAGGATCTCCTTCAAAATCCGGTCGGCGATGGCCAACTCCATGGGGGTGAACGGCAGAGCGGAGAGCTTGTCCGCCGCCAGATCCAGGGAGAGCGCGGAGAGATCGGCGATGTTGGCTCCGTCGATCAGGATGTGCAGAGCCTCCTTGCGCAACCGCTTGCCATGACACACGGGACAAGGGGCCGAGGAACGATAGGGATGCAACTCCTCGCGCACGTCGTCGGATTCGGTCTCGATGAAACGACGCTCCAGATTGTTGATCACCCCCTCCCAGGGGCGCGAGGTGGTGAACGAGCCGCGCGGACCGCGAAACCGGAACAGGATCCGTTCGCTCCCGGAACCGTACAGGATGATCTCCCGGATCTTCACCGGCAGGCTCTTCCAGGGGGTGCGCGGATCGAACCCGTAATGCTCGCTCAAGGTCTGGAGCGACTCGCGCGCCAGGTGGGCGGTGGGTTTGTTCCAGGGGGCCACCGCCCCATCGTGAATCGACAGGTCCGGATTCGGAACCACCAACTCCGGATCGAAAAAGGGCTTGTTGCCGAGCCCGTCGCACTCCTGACAGGCGCCGTGGGGGCTGTTGAAGGAGAACATGCGCGGTTCGATCTCCGGATAGGAGATGCCGCAGGTGGGACAGGCGTGCCGCTCGCTGAAAATCATCTCGCGGGGCGGTTCGTCGAGCACCATCACCTTGGCGATGCCGCCGGCCTGATGCTTGATGCCGAGGGCCTCGGCCACGCCCAGGGCCGTGGCGAGCGAATCGGCCAGCCGGGTCTCGAGTCCGGGCTTGATGACGATCCGATCCACCAGCGCCTCGATCGTATGTTTGACCTGTTTATTCAGAACGGGCAATTGGTCCAGCTCGCAGGTCTCGCCATCGATCACCACGCGGGTGAATCCCTGACGGGCCAGGGCGGCCAACTCCTTCTTGTACTCCCCCTTGCGATCGCTCACCACCGGGGCCAAGAGCAGAAGCCGGCTCTTTTCCGGCAGGGCCATGAGAATATCGACCATCTGGCTGATGCTTTGACTCTGGATCGGCTGGCCGCAGCCGTGACAGTGGGGACGACCGACACGGGCGAACAGCAGACGCAGATAGTCGTGGATCTCGGTGACCGTGCCCACGGTGGAGCGAGGATTCTTGCTGGTCCCTTTTTGTTCGATGGAGATCGACGGAGAGAGCCCCTCGATGGCATCGACATCCGGCTTGCCCTGGAGGCTCAGGAACTGACGCGCGTAGGCAGAGAGCGATTCGACGTAGCGACGCTGCCCCTCGGCGGAGAGGGTATCGAAGGCAAGCGAGGATTTCCCCGATCCCGAAACGCCGGTGATGACGGTCAACCGGTGACGCGGCAATTCCAGATGGATATTTTTCAGATTGTGTTCGCGCGCGCCGCGAATGATGATGTGGGTGTCGGACATGATTGCGATAAGACCTGTCACCTTTGAGAAGAGATCGATTCAACATGGCACACGATAGCATGCCGCACTACATGGCGGAACTGGTCTTGGCGGATCGCCCGGTGCTGGTGGTGGGCGGGGGTCGGGTGGCGCGTCGCAAGATCGAGGGGTTGCTGATCACCGGGGCGCGGGTGACCGTAGTGGCGCCGTGTCTGGATCCGGTGGTGGCCGGGTGGGCGGAGACCGGGCGGATCGACCACTGGCCGCAAGCGTTCTCGATCCTGCTGCTGGATCGCCCGCCGCGACCGGTTCTGGTGTTCGCGGCCACGGACCAGGCGGAACTGAACCGCTCCATCGGCGCGGCCTGCCGGGAGCATGGTCTGCTGTGCAACTCGGCGGACGATCCGGAGAGCAGTGGATTTCTGGTGCCGGCGGTGGTGCGGCGCGGCGCGGTGACGGTGGCGGTGGGGAGCGGCGGGCGCAGTCCGGCGCTGATGCGGGTGTTGAAGGAGCGCATCGACGCCTGGCTGGAACCGGGCTGGGGGGAACTGGTCGCCCTGTTCGGACGCTGGCGGGGGCCGATCCAGGCGCGGATCGCGGATGCCGAGATCCGCCAGAACTTCTGGCGCGCCACGGCTGTGGAAGCCACGCGCGACCCGGAGGGTCCCCCGTTGCGCGGGGATGCCGAGGCGTGGTTCGAGGCGCGGGTGCGGGAACAGGGTGAGTCGTTTTAATTTTTTTGGCCACACCCCCATTTTTTCCTCATGCGCGAAATGACACGACACGATAAATGGATCAGGGAGACATTTATTGACCGAACCGGTCAACGGGGAGCCCGTATGCGGGCCGATCCCGCGCCATGGGAGGCGGATGAGAAGAGATGATGATCCAACAAAGTCGCGACGAGATCCTCGATAACCTGTTGGTCCGCCTGCAAGGGATCTGGGCCTCACCCATCGATGCCGCGCGCTTCGAATTCGAATTGAAACGCCTGGAGCGGGTGATCGCCGAACACCGCCGTCACGAACCGGTGCGCGCCTTTTATCTTTTGGGGCTGACCGCCACGCTGCTCGAAGAGAGCGACACCATGCGCGCCCACTTCAGGAATGCCCTCTGGCACAGCGGCAACGATCCGGACGTGCGTCACGGTTACGGGGCCTGTCTGGCCCGGCTCGGCCACTTCGCCGAGGCGCGCGAGCAGTATCGGGTCCTGCACGATGGGAACCCGGACGATCTGGACATCCTGGCCGAACTGATCGTCACCACCCTGGCCTCGGGTCGGATCCAGGACGGGGTGCGCCGCATGAGCGACTGGAGCCGGTTGAATCCGTCGCGTCCCATCGAAGAGGCCGACTCCATCGCCAAGAGCGGCGCCCTGCTGGAACGGTTCGGCATCGCCGACGACGATGTGGAGCGGTTGCAGGGGTTGGCGATGAAGATCCTGGAACGGGAACGCAAGGAGATCAAGACCATCAACTACACCGGCATTCCATCCGACGATCCCTGTTGGATCCGCGCCGATCTGGTGGTGGACGATTCGGACGACGCCGTGGAGGCGTTGAACCAAAAGCTGGCCACGGTCCGCGCCAACCACGCCCCGCCCCGCCTGGCGGAACTGGTGGTCTTCAACTACACCAACGGCGAGAACAAATCCACCGGCGCGCTCTGAGGGACAGGTTTGGTGATTCCATGAATGGCATCACCAAACCTGCACGAATCGAAAAAAAGATTCGTGCTTGTCAAATGGCTGCGCAATCGAGTGGGCCATGAATGGCCCGCATCGACTGTTTGGCATTTGCCAAACAGCCTCTGAGCGGCATCTGGTGCGTAGACAACGCATCACCAAACTGAGATGTATCTGCGATGGGAGCGATCGGAAGCAAACCCGCATTGTCAACGTGATCAATGTCGAGCCTTAAAAACGGATGCGACCATGAAGTCGGGGGTGTCCATGGGAACACCCCCGACTTCATGCGAAGGAAGATCCAAGTCCGAAACGATCGCGCGCCACCAGATCATGATTGACCAGGGAAGACTGGATCAACCGAGGGGAAACCGCAAAATAGTCGCCAGCCTCTTCAATGCGCTCCTCATCGGCCAGATCATCACCCAGGAACGCCTGTAACGCCTGGATCGGCGCGAGAAATTCGGCGGCAAAGGCCCTCTGACTCCTCTGACGGGCGGTTTTGGCCTCGGTGGATGGCAACCAGCGGTCGTGCGCCGAGGCCCACACCCCATCCCCCAGCCATCGCGCCAATTCAAACCGCCGACCCGTTGGAGACCGTTTCTGGAACAGAACACGGACCCGATCACGCTCCCCCTCCCGGACGGCAACGCCCAAACGGGCGTCATGCATCGGCGCCTCCTTTTCGTCGATCGTACTCTTCGGCATCTCCAGAATTGTCAACAACAGGTTGTCAGATACCGGCTGTAGACCCAATCCCAACAGATCACGCAGGTCACGGGCCAAGGATCGCCCCTGCTCCCACGGCTGTGCCAGGAAAACCGGCGATGTCCGCCAACGATTCCCAAACCCGACGATGGTGCCGAAACCACCTTCGACCCCTCGCTGTTCCACGCACCGCATCACCTTTGCCAGCCGCCCGACAGCATCACGGCCCGCGCATGCGGCGGTAATCTCCGCCGTCGCCCCCTCGCCGATTCTTTGCGCAAGCTGTCTGAACTCTTCCAGCCAGGATTCTGGCCCCTCGTCGGGTTCAAACCCCAACAGGGCCTCAAGCTTTCGATATTCAGCCATTTCCGGGTCAGACCACTCGGCGGTGACCGCCCGCCACAACCCGTGCAACTCGGTATCGCGCAGGCCCAGACCCTCCAACCGCGCGATCACGGTATCGATGAATACCGAAACACCGCGCATGAAATCCTCGACCGGCATGGATTCATGGAAGGTGGACAGATAACGGATCGGCTCCCCGACATCCTTAGAAGAAGGAGCACAATGCACGGTGACCGATGCGCCATCGGTTTCGACGCGCAGGGGTGGCCAGAGATAGCCATGGCCAGCCCCACTCAATTCATGGGCCATGCGCCATTCGACACTCGGTGTGTCGGGTGTGGGTTCCCAACGCAAACGCCACCACGAGGCTGCCAGCCACATGGCCAGGGGATAGGCAGAGAGCATCACCTCCTCGTGGGTCGACCGCGCCCAATCGTTATCGACACGGGTTGCGAGATGACCGTTGACGGCAATCCGCAAGAGGGCCGAGGTCTGCCGGATCTCTTCGCTGCCATGAAAGGCAGGTTCCCATCTCGGCTGGATGATGAAGGAGGCATTCATGAGGTTTTCCAACGTTTCAGGACTTCTTGACGGAATGGATCCAGCTCTGGCATCGGGTATCCGTGATAGATCCCGCGCTCCGGATTCTCCAGTTGCGCTTCCAGCGCGTTGCCCTGCGGATCGACCGCCCAGATGTTCTGTGGCCACGCGCCTTGCCGGGCTTCGCTGATCAGTCCCCGCCGCATACCCTCTTGGAGTAGCTCGATTGCCACCTTGCGTGATACGATATGGATCGCATCACAGAGGGTCTTTCCTGGTCTGGGTGAACTCGGTGGCGTCAGGCCAAAATCACCCGGATTGCGTTTATGCTCGGGATTACCGCCATGGCTGATCTTTCTCGCCAAGTCGGCGAGATCTCTTTTCTCGGGATCCAACACGGGAGGGGGACGCATCTTCCGTGTTGGATTGAATCGTTTAGGCGTCGTGATTTCATGATTCAAGTATGATTGCATACTCTGAGAATGATGGTAGCCAATCAGCCCATCCCGAGTCAAGCGTCTTGCCCATGCCCTGCATGTTCCGTACCCATCAACCAAGGCAGCCTAATACAAACAGAATCAGGAACAAGTCAAGAACCGTGCCGTTCATATCCAGAATCAATTTTAGCGCATCTTACGTTGCTTTTATTAATAACAGAGTTCAACCATCACTCCAGAGTTCATCTTCTATGCTCCAAGCCGCCCTCACCGCCCTGCGTCAAGGCCGGGTCATCGGTCTGCCCACGGAAACCCTGTTCGGACTCGCCGCCGACCCCTGGAATCCCGCAGCCCTGGATCGACTGATTCGCATGAAGGAGCGTCCGATGGACAAGGGGTTCATCCTGCTGATCCACGACCAGACCAGCCTGGACTCCCTGATTCTCCCGCCCGCTCCGCTGGCCTCCAAGCTGATGAAACGATTCTGGCCCGGCCCCCTCACCCTGGTCCTGCCGGCTCGACCCGACCTGCCGCCATTCCTGACCGGCAGCAGCGGTTTTGTCGCCGTGCGCCACTCCCCCTCCCCGATCGTCGGCGCACTGCTCGCCGCCTGGCACAAACCCCTCATTTCCACCAGCGCCAACCGCGCCGGCGGGGTGCCATCCGACACCGCGGCAGGGGTGCGCGCCATCTGGCCCGACGAAAAACTGGTGGTCCTGGATGGCCCGATCCGCCCGAATGCCCTCCCCTCCACCCTGCTGCGCGTCGATGGGGACCAGGCCACCCTGCTGCGCCCCGGCGCCATCTCCATCGACCTGCTGCGACCGCACCTTGCCGACCTCGGCGGAGCGTGAAAGCACCATTCCAACCCAGGGCTCAAAATCCCCGAAAAAAGCCATTGCCGCGCATCCGTGGACGTGGCACATTATAATGATGCAAGACAAGCGGTTCGCCAAATAAAAACCGTTACAAAATAAGAGTTGACGCATGTCCGATGCCTCGTTGAACAACCGGGTTTTCCCCTGCCGCGAACCCACCCCCGACGAACTCGAGCACGCCATCGAGATCGCCCATCGCGTCTGGTGGGTCGGACACCACTTCGCCGACGATCCGTTTCAGTGCCACCCCTACCTGATCGAACACGGCGATCAATCGGTGCTGCTCGATCCCGGCTCGGTGCTCACCTTCGACACCACACTCCGAAAAATCCGCGAGATCATCCCCCTGGAGTCGATCCGCTATTTCATCTGCCACCACCAGGACCCGGATATCACCGGCATCCTGCCCTCTCTGGATCCGCTGATCACCCGCCCGGATGCGGTGGTGTTGAGCCATTGGCGCACCAACGCCCTGCTCAAACACCTGGGGCTCAAAAAACTGCCGCTCGCCTGCGTCGAGGAACGCCGCTGGGAACTGGATCTGGGCGGACGACGCCTGCAATTCCTCTTTACCCCCTACCTGCACTTCAGCGGCGCCTTCTGCACCTTCGACCAGGCCACCGGAACCCTTTTCTCCAGCGACCTGTTCGGCGGACTCTCCAAGGATACGCCGCTGTTCGCCCGGGACGAACGGGCCTTCGAGGCGATCCAGTTCTTTCACGAACACTACATGCCCAGCCAGGAGATCCTGCGCCACGGTCTGGCGAACATGGAGTCCCTGCCCATCCGTCTGATCGCGCCGCAACACGGCTCGCTGATTCCGGAACATCTGGTGCGTTTCATGTTCGACCGGTTGAAGAGCCTCGACTGCGGCCTGTTCCTGCTCACGCGCACCAACTCCGACTACCGGCGCCTGTCGGGTTTGAACCACATGCTGCGCGAAATGATGCAAACCCTGATGGTGCAACGGGATTTCAGTGCCGTGGCCGCCCGGATCCTCGAATTGGCCAAGCCGTTGATCCCGGTGACGGATCTGGAGTTCTTCGCCACCACCGAGTCCGGCGACACCCTGCATCTGGCGCCGGAAAGCGGATTTCGCGGCACCATCGCCCAGGCGCCGGCGGCATGTCGCGCCTTTCTCGGCATGCGGCGCGACCACTGGCAGCGCGACCAGGCCGGTCCCTATCTGATCGTCCCCTACACCGGCGAAGCGCGCCAGCCCAACGGCGATCCCATCCGGATGATGCTGATCCTGCCGCTCTTCTCCCCCCAGAACGACACGGTGCAGGCCGTGGTGTTGTTCCGTCTGCGCGATAATCTCGACGTGGACGAGGAGATGGCCCACATCCTCACCCAGTTGAGCATCCCCCTCGGCGTGGCCGTGGAACGGGAGATCATCTTCCGCGTCATGGACATGGAGCAAAAACGCTCCTACGAACGTTCGATCCGCGATCCCCTGACCAATCTCTACACCCGCTACTACATGCAGGAGGCCATGTCGCGCCTGTGTCGCATCCACGACCGCGACGCCAACGCCTCGATCACGGTCCTGGCTTTTGATATCGATCACTTCAAGTCGGTCAACGACACCTATGGTCACGCCATGGGGGATGTGACGCTGCGCACCGTGGCCCACATCATCGCGGACAGCATCCGCGGGGTGGATATTCCGGTGCGTCTGGGAGGCGAGGAGTTTCTGCTGTTTCTGATCGGCAGTCCGAAGCATGTGCCGCCCGAGGTGGCCAATCGCATCCGCAAACGGGTGGAGAGTCAGAAGTTCGAGATCCCCATGCACGAGCGGGTGGTGACCATCAGTTGCGGTCTGGCCTATCGGGATATCAACGAACCGATCGACAAGACCATCGAACGGGCGGATCTGGCGTTGTATCAGGCCAAGAGCACGGGCCGCAACAAGGTGGTGATCCACCAGGGTGAGGAGTAGGGCCGCAGGGACCCGATCGGGACGTGCGCATGCCTGACACGTTGCCCCGGAGAACCCATCCATTCTGGCATGACTGGGAGTTCGCGGGAGGCACGCCGTCGATGCGGTGATTGAACGGTGTCCGGATCCCAAGCTCTCTGTTGACCATATACCCGGCTTCCCCGGATGGACGGATCCGCTTTATCCCTCCGCGGCGCTTCACGAAAAGCCTCCAGACCCTCTTCGCGGGAGACCACGCGCCGCCTATCCGCCAGATCCCGCGTTCCATGACCTGATCGAGCATCTCATCGGTCAGCATCGTCCGGGTCCGTCCAAACGGCTTCGGTAGCGATTGATTGGTCGTTCAGGATGAATCATGCGTTCGCAAAGGTTGTCTTGCCCGCGATTGGAGGCTCAGGCGTACATCAATCTACCTTTGGGCTCTGGAATGGCACGCCCGAGTTCACGCGCGGTTTGCAACCATTCGTCAATGATGCATTCCGCCTGTGCGATTGCTTCCTGTCGGGTTGGGCCATCGGCCATGCAACCTGGCAACTCCGGCACTTCCGCCACAAAGGCGTTATCCTCCTGGCTCCAATACAGGATGATTTGATAATGGTTCATCGTGGATCACTCCCAGCGGGTATTAAGGAGCTTGTCCATCTTTCCCATGCGTCGGTCCTCTTTGCAAGATGGGGAATACCTTCAAAAGTCTACTCTAAAAAGGATATCTTGCAAACACCCCAAGTCGAGCAGTCGCGACCCAAACGGTTGCATGGTGACCGAACCATGATGGGTCGGGAGAATCCACCCATCAAGAAACCGTTGACTTGGCACGGCATTTGAATGTAAAGAAATGCATCGGCGCGTGGGTTCCATCGAACCCGCGCAAACCACCCATTCGTAACCGGGAGAACCGTGCATGACCGTTCGCCGCCTGGAAAAGAGCGACAAGAGCGTGGCCCTCGCATCGATCGCCAAGGCAAAACCTGCCTCAACCGGGGTGGAGGGGGTAAATTTTTCCCGCTCCCTGGCTGCCGCCGCCGGCATGCAGGAGGCCATGCCGATTCTCTCCACCCGTTCGGTCTCCTCCAACGGGGAACGCGCTCCCACCCCCTATCAACGCCGCGAGCAGCTCGAACAGATGGGCGAACTCCTCGACACCCTCGAGGCCCTGGGACGCGATCTGCTCAACGACGAGGTGACCCTGGAGTCCGACGATACCCGCCAACGGCTGCAAGAGACCCGCGATCAGGCCCTCCATTCCCTCTCCACGGCCCCTGAAAACGGCTCGGAACGCGAATTGCTGCATCGAACCGCTGTTTTGGCAACGGTGGAGCTGGCCAAATCCGATCGGGGAGATTATAAATAGAGTCGCGACCCCTGACCTTGGAGGGAATCGCGACCCGCCTGCCTCAAATCAGCGGGTTGTCCAGTGGCATCTTCTACCTGGCCGTGCCTGCTCATGTCTTTGGATCTGATTCGCAACTTTTCCATCATTGCCCACATCGATCATGGAAAAAGTACCCTGGCCGACCGGCTGATCGAAGTCACCGGCGCCATGGATGCCCGTGAAATGACCTCCCAGGTGCTCGACAGCATGGACCTGGAGCGGGAACGGGGCATCACCATCAAAGCCCAGTCCATGCGGTTGAACTACCGCGCCAAGGACGGCAAGACCTACATCTTCAATTTCATCGACACCCCCGGCCATGTGGACTTCTCCTACGAGGTGTCCCGATCGCTTTCGGCTTGCGAGGGCGTGCTGCTGGTCGTGGATGCCGCCCAGGGAGTCGAGGCCCAGACCCTCGCCAACGTCTACATGGCCCTCGAACACGATCTGGCGGTGATCCCGGTCTTGAACAAGATCGACCTCCCTTCCGCCGATCCCGAAGGGGTGCGCAAACAGATCGAGGATGTCATCGGTCTGGATGCCCAGGATGCCATTCTCGCCTCGGCCAAGAGCGGCATCGGCATTCCCGACATCCTGGAAGCGGTCACCACCCGCATTCCACCCCCCAAGGGGGATCCCAGCGCCCCGTTGAAGGCGCTGATCGTCGATTCCTGGTACGACAACTTCCTGGGCGTGGTCTCCCTGGTGCGCATCGTCGATGGCCGCCTCTCCACCGAGAACGCCACCCGCACCCGCAAGATCCGCCTGATGAGCACCGGCATGGAGTACCCGCTCGACAAGATCGGCATCTTCACCCCGCGCCTCACCGAAACCTCCACCTTGTCCGCGGGCGAGGTGGGTTGGGTGGTGGCCGGCATCAAGGAGGTGTCGATGGCGCGGGTCGGGGATACCATCACCGACGCCGCTCGCCCGGCGGAAGAGCTGTTGCCCGGCTTCAAGGAGATCAAACCCCTGGTTTTCGCCGGTCTCTACCCCACCATCTCCTCGGACTACGTGCTCTTGAAGGAGTCCCTGGAGAAACTCTCCCTGAACGACTCCTCGATCGTCTTCGAAACCGAAAGCTCGCCGGCCCTGGGATTCGGCATGCGCTGCGGATTTCTGGGCATGCTGCACATGGAGATCGTCCAGGAACGGCTGGAGCGGGAGTTCGACCTGGATCTGGTCACCACCGCACCCACGGTGGTCTATCGCGCCCATCTCACCGATGGCACGGTCGAGGAGGTCCACAACCCCTCGGCCCTGCCGCCGGCCAACAAGCTCGATCACCTGGAAGAGCCCTTCATCCTCGCCTCGATCCTCACCCCGCCCGAGTTCGTCGGGCCTTTGCTGCAACTGTGCAACGACCGCCGCGGGATACAGCGCGACCTCCATTACGTCTCGGATACCCGTGCCATGCTGCGCTACGAGATGCCGATGAACGAAGTCGCGCTCGACTTCTTCGACCGGCTCAAATCGGTGTCGCGGGGCTATGCCTCCCTGGATTACGAGTTTCTGGAGTACCGCCCCGGCGAACTGGTCAAACTCGACATCCTCATCAATGGCGAACCGGTCGATGCGCTCTCGGTGATCGTGCATCGCGACAAAAGCATGACCCGTGGTCGCGACCTGGTGAAGAAAATGCGCGAATTGATCCACCGCCAGATGTTCGAGGTGGCCATCCAGGCGGCCATCGGCGCCAAGGTGGTGGCGCGCGAAACCGTGCAGGCGCTGCGCAAGAACGTCACCGCCAAGTGCTACGGCGGCGACATCACCCGCAAGCGCAAACTCCTGGAAAAACAAAAGGCCGGCAAAAAACGGATGAAACAGATCGGACGCGTGGAGATCCCCCAGGAGGCGTTCCTGGCGGTCCTCAAGGTCGATGAATAGGTAAGGATAAGGAGGGCGGGAGAAGGTGGTCAATCCACAACAGGTGTGGCGCCGGAGACATCTCTGGCATGGGGTGTTGTTCGTGATCGCCGCCATTCTGGTGTTCGGCAACGCGGTCTCGATGGGCATCTTCTCCATGCCCGAAGCCTCGCGTTCCTGGGCGCCGCTGATCGCCGGCGTCCTGTTGGTCATCGGGCTCTTCCTGCTCGTCAAGGGCGAGGCCTTCCTGGAAGGAGGGAGCGCCGCCGCGGAGTACTACGAGGCGATCGCCATGGCCGTCGCCATCGCCTTCATGGTGCGCACCTTCCTGATCGAACCCTTCAAGATCCCCTCGGGATCGATGATCCCCACCCTGCTGGTCGGCGACTATCTGTTCGTCAACAAGCTCGCCTACGGCTACCGCCTTCCCTACACCAACCAGCGCATCTTCATGTCCGGCGATCCGGAGCGTGGCGAAATCGCGGTGTTCGAATACCCCAAGGATCCCACCAAGGACTACATCAAGCGGATCATCGGTCTGCCCGGCGACAAGATCGCCTATCGGGAGAAACGGGTCTTCGTCAACGGACAGCTCATCGCCCAACAGGTGGATGGCACCTTCACCTACATCAACGAGTTCGAACAGAAGGTCGAATCGCAACGACTGATCGAGCAACTCGGCAACCATCCCCATCCGATCCTGGTGCGGCCCATGGCCGGCATGGAACCACCCCTGGAACTCGTGGTGCCACCGGATCACTACTTCGTGGTGGGAGACAACCGCGACAACAGCAACGACAGCCGCTACTGGGGCTTCGTGCCCAAACATCGCCTGGTGGGTCGGGCGGTGGCGATGTTCTGGTCGTGGGACCGCTACGAGGGCAAGCCACGCTGGGAGCGTATTGGACAGGTGATCCGCTGATGCTCTCCGGCATGCCAACCAGGCCGGGCGAATCGGGTGGCGCCTGGCTGACGCTGATGGTGATCTGCGTGCTGGTGATCGTGGGATCGGCCTTGACCATGGGGGTCGGTTCGGCGGTGTACGATCACTATCTGCTGCGCGATCTGGCCAACCGGGTGGTCAAGGAGTACGCCAGACTGCCCCTTGATGAGGTCAAACGGCGCGTGCGTCACGAAATCGACCAGTCCCGATTGCCGGAGGAGGCTTTCAAAGTGACCAAAACCCTGTCCGGCTATCGGGTCGAGGTGGCGCAGACCATTCCCTTGAGCCTGGTGTTCGGGGGCGCGCAACTCCATGTGCCCGGCCATGGCGCCTGGACCTGGACCTATCGGACCGAAACGTGACGCTGCCATGAACCGTGACGCATTCGATACCGACTCCCTGACGGCCTGGTTTGCCGCGCACTTCGATTACACCTTCAACGATCCGGGCATGTTGCGTCTGGCATTGACCCACCGTTCCGTGGCCCAGGACGACTCCGGAGATGCCGCCCCCCATGGCGCCCACGACGAGGAGTGGCCACTGCGCCACAACGAACGGTTGGAGTTTCTGGGCGACGCGGTGTTGGATCTGGCGGTGTCGCGGCTGCTGTTCCACCGTTTTCCCGACTCTCCGGAGGGGGAGCTTTCCCATTGGCGTGCCGCGCTGGTCAACACCCGTGCCTTGGGTCAGGTGGGCCGGGAGATGGGGCTGGGAACCCGGCTGCGGCTGGGTCGCGGCGAGGATCTGAGTGGCGGACGGGATAAACCCTCCATTCTCGGCAACTCCATCGAGGCCCTGTTTGGCGCGGTCTTTCTGGATGGGGGCTGGCCCGGCGCCGAACGCATGGCCACCAGGGTGTTCGCGCCGCGCATGGAGCGTTTTTCACCGGGCGGGGAGTTGAAGGATTTCAAGACCGCCTTGCAAGAGCGGTTGCAGGGCATGGCCCGTCCCCTGCCCCGTTATGCGCTGCTCAACGTCTCCGGCCCGCCGCACCAACGTCACTTTCAGGTGGCCTGTCGGGTGGACGAGGGAATCGTGGGACGCGGCGATGGACCCAGCAAACGCCGCGCCGAGCAGGAGGCGGCCCGTCATGCCATGGAGCTGATGGAGCGGATCGACATGCGTGAGGAGAACGCGGAGTGAACGGTTCATCGGCGGCAACGCCCGACAACAGATCCAGACAACCCGGCGAGTTTCGTTCCGGCTACATCGCCATCGCCGGTCGTCCGAACACCGGCAAATCCACCTTCTTGAACCGCGTGCTCGGACGCAAGGCGGCCATCGTCACCCCCAAGGCGCAGACCACCCGCGGTCGCGTGCTCGGGGTGTGCGAACGCCAGGGAGCACAGCTGATCTTTCTGGATACGCCGGGCATCCACGATCCGGGACGGGTGCTGCTCAACCAGGTGATGGTGCGCACCGCCTTCGAGGCCTGTCGCGAAGCCGATGTCACCCTCTACTTCGTCGAGGCCACCTCCGGGTTGACCGACGAGGATCGGGAGATCCTCAACCGTCTCGGCGAGGCTCCCGTCATCCTGGTCTTCAACAAGGTCGATCGCACCCCGAACAGCCGCCTGATGGAAAAGGTATCCGCCACCACGGAGCTGGCCGGCGGACGCATCGCCGAGGTGGTGCCGATCTCGGCCCTGACCGGACGCAACGTCGAACGTCTTCTGGATCTGCTGGTCCGGTTCCTGCCCGAGGGACCTCGCTATTTCCCGGAGGGGCAGTGGACCGATCAGCCGGAGAGCTTCATCATCGCCGAAGTGATCCGCGAAAAGCTCTTCATGCTGTTGCGCCAGGAACTTCCCTATGCCCTGGCGGTACGGGTGGTGCTGTGGGAGCAGCGTCCCCCGCCCTCGGAGGTGCGCGATCTGGAGGCCCACATCCTGGTGGCGCGCGAGTCCCAGAAGGGAATCGTCATCGGTCACCGCGGCGAACTGCTCAAACGGGTCGGCGCCCAGGCGCGCAAGGAGTTGGAGCACCAGTTCGGCTGTCCGATCTTCATGCGTCTTCAGGTGCGGGTCGAACGGGATTGGAGCGCGGACGCGCGCATTCTGGCCGATCTGGGCTATGTGCATCCGGAAGAGGACGAGGAGTCGGATGCGGATTTCGGATAGGGCCCTGGCGTTGCGGCGGGTGCCGTTTCGCGACGACTCATGGATCGTGACGCTTTTGACCCCGAATCACGGGGTGGTCGCCGCCATGGCGCGCGGTGCGCGTCTGGGGGGACGGGATGGCGTGCGTGCCGCCTTGACCGGCTTTCACGGTCTGTCGATCGAGATCCGTGCCCGCGCGCCGGATGCTCTCGGCAGTCTGGTTCGCGCGGAGATCTTCGAGCCGCGCTATCGTCTCCCGTTCCTGCCCGAGGCTTCGTCTGCCGGCCAGTTGCTGCTCGAGGCGATACACCGTCTGGAAATGCCTTATGACGCGAGGGATGGCGCGATCTTCCACTGCGTGGATGGAGCCCTGTCGGCGCTGGAGAGCGGTGCCGATCCTCTGGCCGTGGCCGCGGGGAGCATCAGCCGTCTGCTGGGGTTGTTCGGGCATGGTTGGCGGGCCGGGGACTGTGTGGGGTGCGGCACCCGGACGCGGTTGCGTTTCGTGTCGGTGAAACGGGGTGGCGCGGTTTGCGAGGCGTGCGGCGCCCCCTATGCGGATCGTCTGCCCAGGGCCGGGGATGCGGTGTTGGCGGCCATGGCCGATCGTTCCTGGCCACCGCGTTTGAGCGGTTTGTCCCACGAGGAGATGTTTTTTTTCTACCAGTTGGGCCTGGAGGCGTTGAATCGCATCGGGCCGAGGCCGATGAGCGCGGATGCGTCGTTCAGACAGTTGGTCCGTGGATGAGGGGGTTTCTGGTTTTTCAAGGAGAGGGAACATGATCGACAAGGCGTTGTTGGAGATTCTCGTCTGTCCGCAGTGCAAGGGGGGCTTGGAGTATGACGCCAAGGCGGATGAGCTGATCTGCCGGGTCGATCGGTTGGCCTATCCGATCCGCGACGAGATTCCGGTGATGTTGGTGGATGAGGCGCGGAACGTGGAGGCGTGAAACCGAGGGGGTCCACAGGGGCCAGTCACGCCTTGGCGGGGTTCGGTACGAAGCCCCGAAGAAGCGTCAAACCGACGGGGTCCAGTGGCCAATGGCCCCCTGGTGGGATCCAAGGACAACGCCCTTGGGACTCTTCTTGTGCCTTTCGCGCGTTTTTTGCGATAAGCGCTTGCGCGTTTTTTGCGAAAAATCGTGCAAGCGCGCGGTCTCCTGTGCCCTGAGTCGGTGCCGCTTTTGGGCAACGACTCAGGGCGAATTGCACGTCAGCATTAAGCCAGCTCCGGTGGCCCGTTTTCCAGGCCATGTTTGCGGCATCGTTTCGCCAAAGGCGCGAAACGATGCCGCGGCCAAGGCGACGCGCAGCGTTTTTTCGCAAACTCCGGACCTCTGCCGGGGGCAACGATCGCTCCCCGCCCCCGCGATGACTTTGCTCTTTTAATACCGATACGGCCCCGGCTTGTAAGGCCCATCCACCGACACGCCGATGTAGGCCGACTGCTTGTCGGAGAGCACCGTGAGTTTCACGCCCAGCTTGCCCAGATGCAGACGGGCCACCTTCTCGTCGAGCTTCTTGGGCAACACATACACGCCGATCGGATACTTGCCGGGATTGTTCCACAACTCGATCTGCGCCATCACCTGGTTGGTGAAGGAGTTGGACATCACGAAACTGGCGTGACCCGTGGCGCACCCCAGATTGACCAGCCGTCCCTCGGCCAGCAGGATCAACCGCTTGCCGTCCGGGAAGATCACATGATCCACCTGGGGCTTGATGTTCTCCCATGTCAGGGAGCGCAGCGAGGCGACATCGATCTCGGAGTCGAAATGACCGATGTTGCAGACGATCGCCTGATCGGGCATCTGGTCCATGTGGGCGCGTGTGATCACATCCACGTTGCCGGTGGCGGTGACGAAGATGTTGCCGATCGGCGCGGCATCCTCCATGGTCACCACCCGATACCCCTCCATGGCGGCCTGCAAGGCACAGATGGGATCGATCTCGGTGATCCACACCGTGGCACCCATGCCGCGGAAGGCCTGGGCACACCCCTTGCCCACGTCGCCATATCCGCACACCACGGCGATCTTGCCGGCCACCATCACGTCCGTGGCACGCTTGATGCCGTCGATCAGCGACTCGCGACAGCCGTAGAGGTTGTCGAACTTGGATTTGGTGACCGAATCGTTGACGTTGAAGGCCGGAACCTTGAGGATGCCGGCGGTCATCATCTCCTGCAAGCGGTGAACGCCGGTGGTGGTCTCCTCGGAGATGCCACGGATCCCGGCCATCAACGCCGCGTGCTCCGGACGGTGCAGCACCAGGGTCAGATCGCCGCCGTCATCGAGGATCATGTTGGGCAGCCAGCCATCGGGACCGAAGATGGTCTGGTCGATGCACCACCAGAACTCCTCCTCGGTTTCGCCCTTCCAGGCGAAGACCGGAATTCCGGCGGCGGCGATCGCCGAGGCGGCGTGATCCTGGGTGGAAAAGATGTTGCACGACGACCAGCGCACCGAGGCGCCCAGGTCCACCAGGGTCTCGATCAGGACCGCGGTCTGGATGGTCATGTGCAGACAGCCGGCGATGCGCGCGCCGGCCAGAGGTTTTTGTCCCTGGTATTCGCGCCGCAGGGCCATCAGGCCGGGCATTTCGGTTTCGGCGATGGCGATCTCCTTGCGGCCCCACTCGGCCAGACCGATGTCGGCCACGCGGTAATCACGGAAATCGGAAGGGTTGGCAGCAGTCATGTTTCGTCTCGTTTCAGGGTTCGTATAAGGTTCCGTGAGTTCAAATACCGGCGGCGGCGCGCAGCGCCTCCACCTTGTCGGCGCGCTCCCAGGTGAACTCCGGCAGTTCGCGTCCGAAGTGGCCATAGGCTGCGGTCTTGGCATAGATGGGACGCAGCAGGTTCAACTGCCGGGTGATCGCCTTGGGACGCAGATCAAAGGTATCGGCCACGATCTGCTCGATGCGGCCATCCGGGATCCGCCCGGTGCCGAAGGTATCGACCATCAGCGAGACCGGTTTGGAAAGGCCGATGGCATAGGCCACCTGGATCTCGCAACGCCGGGCCAGGCCGGCGGCGACGATGTTCTTGGCCACGTAACGGCCCATGTAGGCCGAGGAGCGGTCCACCTTGGAGGGATCCTTGCCCGAGAAGGCGCCGCCGCCATGACGTCCGGCCCCGCCGTAGGTATCGACGATGATCTTGCGCCCCGTGACCCCGCAATCGCCGACCGGTCCGCCGATCACGAACCGACCGGTGGGATTGACGTGGTAGACCACCTTCGGGCTGAGCAGTTCCGCCGGGATCACCGGCTTGATGATCTCCTCGATCACCGCCTCGCGCAACGCCTCGTAGGCGATGTCCGGGTCGTGCTGGGTGGAGACCACCACCGCCTCGACCCCTGTCGGGCGACCGTTCTCGTAGCGCACCGTCACCTGGGATTTGGCATCCGGACGCAGCCAGCGGAGCTGACCGGACTTGCGAACCTGGGACTGACGCTCCATGAGCCGATGGGCGTAATGGATCGGCATGGGCATCAGGGCCGGGGTTTCGTCGCAGGCATAGCCGAACATCAGGCCCTGATCGCCGGCGCCCTGATCCAGATCGATCCCCTCGCCCTCGTTGACCCCCTGGGCGATGTCCGAGGACTGTTTGTCCAGGGAGACCAGCACCGCGCAGGAGGCGTAATCGAATCCCATCTCCGAGGAGTTGTAGCCGATCTCGCGAATCGCCTCGCGCGCCACGGTCGGATAGTCGATGACCGCGCGGGTGGTGATTTCGCCGGCCACCACCACCATGCCGGTGGTCACCAGGGTTTCGCAGGCCACGCGGCTCAAGGGTTCCTGGGCCAGAATGGCATCCAGCACGCCATCGGAGATCCGATCGGCCATTTTGTCCGGGTGTCCCTCGGAGACCGACTCCGATGAGAAGAGAAACGTTCGCTCCATGCCATGCAACTCCAGATTGGTCAAAGGGAGGGGAATGCCGCCGGGATGCGCCTCGACGGGCCCGCAAGGAAACCGATTAAAAAAATGAAGGATACTCGATTCTCGCGTGTCGAACAACCTAAAAATACAGAGGTTGGGATCCTCGGCAGCCTGAAAAAGCGGCGTCCGTACGCCTGGGATGACGACCGGGCGCGCCACGCGCGGGGAGTCACCGTCCATGGACACCCGGCAGGGTGACGTTTTGCCGGGCGCGCCACGCGCGGGGAGTCACCCCGGCGACAACTGTTGAAAAAACCGGACCAGGCTTTCGGTCCCCACATGGAAGGAGGGCAGATGGAGATTTTCGTTCGGCGCATGCGGGCAGGCATCCGGCAGCGAAAAACCCACCAGGAGGGTCTTGATGGCCAGGAGTCGTTCGAAATCGGCCACCACGGGGATGGTCGCCCCTTCGCCGATGATCAGAGGTTCGCGACCGAAGGCCTCGGAAAGAGCGCGGCGCGCCGCCTGGACCGCCGGCAGTTCCGGATCGAGCCGCCAGGGGAGGCCGCCCCCCGGCTTGGGAAAGAGTTCGAGGCGCACCCCCGGCGGGGTCACGGCGCGCAGATGGGCCATCACCCGCTCCAGGGCCCGCTCCGGGGTCTGGTCCGGGACCAGACGCATGGAGAGTTTGGCGTGGGCGCGGGCCGGCAGGACCGTTTTGGAGCCCGGTCCCATGTAACCGCCCCACAGGCCGTTGATCTCGATGGTCGGGCGGTACCAAAGTCGCTCCAGGGTCGAATAGCCCGCCTCGCCCGCGCCCGACTCCAGGTCGATCGCGTTGAAGAAGTCCGACTCCTCGAAGGGGATTTCGACCACGCGGGCCCGTTCGACGGGGGTCGGGAGGCGCACGTCGTCGAGATAACCCGGCACCCGGATCACGCCCCGTTCGTCCTTCAAGGTGGCGAGCATGCGCGCCAGAGCCTCCAGAGGATTGGCCACCGCGCCGCCGAAACTGCCGGAATGGAGATCGCGTCCCGGCCCGCTCACCTCGATCTCGAGGGCCGCCAGACCACGCAACCCGGCGGTGATCGCCGGAATCCCCTCGGCCCACTGGCAGGTGTCGGAAACAACCGCCAGATCGGCACGCAACAACTCCCGGTTGGCCACCAGAAAACCGGGCAGATTCGGACTGCCGATCTCCTCCTCTCCCTCGATCAGGAACACCACGTTGATCGGCAGACTGCCGGTGACCGCCAGAGTCGCGGCCACGGCCTGCATGTGCATCAGGATCTGTCCCTTGTCGTCGGCGCTGCCGCGGGCGAAGATCCGGTCGTCGCGCACCACGGGATCGAAAGGGCCGGCCTCCCACAACGCCAACGGATCGACCGGCTGCACGTCGTAGTGGCCGTAGATCAACAGGGTCGGCGCATCCGACGCGCGCCGCCAACTGGCGGTGACGATCGGATGGCCGGCGGTCGGATGGATGGTCACCCCGTCCAGGCCGGCCTCGCGCAGGAAACCGGCGCACCAGGCAGCGGCGGTCCGCATGTCCGGCTGGTTTTCGGGATGGCTGGAGATCGACGGGATCCGCAACCAGTCGATGAACTGGTTCAGACGCTCCGTCTCGGTGGCGCGCAGGTGTTCGAGGATGGTCCGCATTGGAAGCTCCGCTTCGCGGGCGAACGGGATGCCCGTCATTCGGCCAGCTGACGCGGCGAGATCAGATTGACGAGGGTGGCGCATCCAGGGGTGAGATGCGACCAGTCGTTGGGAAGCTCCAGATGGGCGATGGTGGCGGTTTTGATCGCCCCGGCCTCGCCCCCTTCTTCCACGCCGGCAAGCTCCATGGCGTGATTCACCAGATAGTCGAAGAGCATCTCCAGGCCCGGATTGTGGCCGACGATCATGGCGGTCCCGGTCTGTTTGGGGAGTTCGGCCAAGACTTCAAGCAACTCTTCGGTGCCGGCACCATAGATGCGCGCATCCCACAGCACCGCCTTTTTCTTGATGTCGAGCACCTTGCACACTTCGAGGATGGTCTGCTTGGCGCGCAGGGCCGGCGAACTGACGATGCTGTCGGGGATCAGACCGCGATCCGACAACCATTGACCCATGCGGGGGGCGTCCTGCAGACCGCGCTTGGCCAGGGGGCGTTCGAAATCCGATGCCGCATCCGTGTCCCAGGCCGATTTCGCGTGGCGCATGATGATCAGTTGACGTTTCATGGTGGGGATATCCCATGCCCGATGGTGATAAAAAGGGAGAGTTACAGAATAAACGCCGATTTACCACCTGTCAAGACCAGGAAATCCACCCACTTCATGAAACTAGGGGAACCCCATCCCGCCGGGGTCCCCCACGAGGTCCGGAATGGCCCCCGCTCAACGCGGGAAAAGGGTACGCTCCACCAGTGCGCAGAGGATATGGCCGATCATGATGTGGCTCTCCTGGATGCGGGTAGTCTCCGAGGAGGGGACGCGGATGCAGTCGCACAGGGTGTAGAGCTTGCCGCCCGCCTGGCCGGTCAGACCCACGCAGGTCACGTCGCGACGCCGGGCCACCTCCACCGCGGCCAGGATGTTCGGACTGTTGCCGCTGGTGGTGATCGGGATGAAAAGATCCCCCTCCCGTGCCAGGGCATCGAGTTCGCGCGCAAATACCTGCTCGTAGCCGTAGTCGTTGCCAATGGCGCTGATCGCCGAACTGTTGGTGCCCAGGGCCATCGAAGCCACCGGCGCCCGATCGTAGCAGAGACGCGCGGTCAACTCGGCGCTCAGATGCTGGGCATCGGCGAAACTGCCGCCGTTGCCGGCGAAGATGATCTTGCCGCCCCCCTTGAGGGAGGCCACACAATCGCTGGCCAGGGACTCGATCTGGCCGATGAGGGTGAAATCGCGCAGAATGGCGCTCTTGACGCGCATCGAGGCTTCGATCTCGGCGCGAATCCGTTCCGTCCATGGGGTACTCATCTTCTCAACTCCTGTTAAGGTATCCGACATTTCCGAGCAACTCACATCAACCAGGAGATCGCGTCGCGCGGGCTGGCGATCACCGGACAAGGGGGATCCTCCGGAGCGGTCTCCGGAGGATGGACCAACAGCAGGGCGCGTCCCACCCCAGCCGCCGCCGCGGCCTGGATGTCGCTCAACCGGTCACCGACCAGGAGCGATCCGGCCAGATCGAGATTCAACTCCCGGGCAGCCTGGAGGATCATCCCCGGTCCCGGCTTGCGGGAGGGATCCTCGCACCGGTACGGACCGATCCCCTTCGTGGGATGGAACGGGCTGAAATAAACCGCGTCGATGCGGCTCCCCTCGCGTTCGAAGACGGCGCGCATCCAGTCGGTGAGGGCGTGAAAGCGGCTTTCCGTGTAGTAGCCGCGGGCGATGCCGGACTGGTTGGTCACCACCACCACCCGATGGCCGAGCCGACAGGCGGCGCGAGTCAGATCGAAGATCCCGTCGATGAAATCGAACCGCTCTTCCTGATGGACATAGCCGTGATCGATGTTGATCACCCCATCCCGGTCCAGAAACAGCGCCCTGGCGGCATCCGGCCCGCGTGGAGGGGCCACGATCGGGGCATCCGCCCTGCGGGTGAGGTCCATCGCTGGGATGTGGGGAGATTCAGGCTCTGTCATGGTTGCGCGCGTCCCATCGTCCGACCTTGCGAACACTGCGTCCGCCCTGGCGGGACGATCAAGGTGACTTAAAACCGCCCCCATTTTGGGATGCGTCATTTCTCGCAAGGCTGCGTGCAAAATACGGGAGTCGTTTCCAAACTGGCATGATGGGGGGAGAACTCCCCCACCCCCCTTACCGTGGGACCTCCCTTCGGGAGTTTCCACGGTAAATTATCACATCCAACCCTGGAGCGTCAATTTCCTCACGACCCCTTCCTTGGGATTCTTCCAGCTCCATCCTCGCAGCTTTGCATACCGGAACCGGCCCGCGATGCGCGTCACAACACACGGGACAACCATTTGGCACCGTACTCGCATTCTCTTCAGGATCACCACCCTTTCCCGGCGCCCGACCCCCGTCGTCCACGCCGCACCCCAAGCTGAAGGCCCCATGCCCAACATCCCCACCGAGCCGATCCCGTCCAACAACCCTCCGCCCCCCTCGGACGACACCCCCTGTCCGCCCCAGGCCGAAATCCACTGCCTGGCCGCCGTCAGCCATGAACTGCGCACCGCGCTCAACGTCATCCTCGGCCTGGCGGATCTGCTGCAACAGACGGATGATCTCCAGAAGGCGCGCCGTCAAGCCTCGATGATCCACGACTCCGGACTGGCGATGCACGCCCTCCTCGACGACATGCTCGAATACAGCCTGCTGGCCAGCGGCGCGGCGCGACCACGACCCGAACCCTTTTCGCCAGAAATACTGCTGGCCGAACTGTACGACACCTTCGCCATCCAGTCCCGTGCCGCGGGGAGCGATTTTCTCACCCCGCCACCCGCCACCCTCCCGAAGCGTCTGCATGGCGACGCGATCCATGCGCGTCACTCCCTCGCCCGCCTCCTCGAACTGGCCCTGAAACTGGCCCCGCGCGGCGAAATCCACGCGGATCTCCATTTCACCCCGATCAAGGCCCAAACCTCCCTGCTGCGCGGCACCATCCGCGCCTCGGGATGCCTTCTCAACGAACTCCAATGCAAAAGCCTCTTCAAACCGTTGCGCGCCCACGCCGACGCCCTGCCCAGACTCCCCAACCCACCCGGTTTCGGACCGGCCATCGCCAGGGCGTGGATCCGGCTGCTGGGCGGAACCTTGAAGGTGCGATGCACACCATCGGAATTGTCAACATTTAATTTCGAAATACCTTTTTCTCAATGCCATCATTGACATCTGTCGTCAATTTGTCTAATATGGTTGTCAAAATCATCAACGATTTATCCATTCTTTTCCGGAACGATCCCCGATCGAACCACAATAGAATCAAGCGCCGATCCTTGACGAATCCAATCGTCACGCGCACCCCAAAAAACACCATCGGATCTCTACCGTGAAACTCCCGCTCGTCGATCACATCCGCCAGTCGGTCAGTCGCAAGATCCTGTTCTTGACCGGCACGGTCGGCACCATCGCCCTGCTGCTCCTTGGCGGCATCCAGCTCCATCTCATGCACCAGGCGCTGATGGAGGAGAACCGCAACGCCATCGGTCGCATCGCCGAAACCGCCACCCAGGGGCTCCAGGCCATCATGCTGGCCGGCCAGGCCAGCATGGCCCACGACTACCTGGACCGGCTCAAGCATGTGGAAGGGTTGGAAACACTGCGCATCTTCCGCGTCAACGGCAGCGAGGCGTTCCGTCCCGAAACCGAGGGGATGCCTCTCGATCCGATGCTCAAGGCCCCATTCCAACAGACCCTCGCCGATCAGAAAACCCTGCTGCTCGACGTCACCGGTCCGAACGGCATCGGACGCACCACCATCCTGGCGCCGATCCCCAACCACGAACCATGTCAGGCCTGTCACGGCACGGAACATCCCCTGCGCGGGGTGTTCCTGCTGTCCGTGTCGCGTCAGGCCAGCGAAAACCGGGTCGCCGAGGCGCGCGCCATCGCCCTGCTGCTCATGGCCGGTGCCATTCCTCTGCTGATCCTGGTGATCCACCTGGTTCTGGGCCGCGGCGTGCAACGTCCCCTGGCCCTGCTGCGCGAGGCGATCACCCGCATCGCCGACGGCGATCTCACCCACCTGATCCCCGTCCCGGACGGCAAGGTGGATGATCTGGGACGCATCGCCCGAGACTTCAACGCCATGACCATCCGCTTTCGGGATACCATCCGCCAGGTCTTCCTGCAAACCCACTCCATGGCCGCCTGCATCACCGATCTGATCGACGTGCGCGACGTGCTCTCCAAAGACTCGCAACACAGTTTCCGCCTCGCCGATCAGACCGCCCGGGATCACCACCTGGTGGAACGGCAAGTGTCGGCGATCCAGGAGGCCATCCAACAGGCCACCGAACAGGTGGGCACCATGTCGGCGGCCACCGAAGAACTTTCGGCCAACATCACCTCCATCGCCTCGAGCGCCGAACAGGCCAGCCACAACATCCACGCCATGTCGGACGCGGCGGAACACATCCTGGACAACGTGGCGGATGTCAACCGGAACCTCTCCCAGGTGGATGGTTCGATCGCCGCGGTGGCCGACGCGATCGGCGCGGTGACCGGCTCGATCGACGCGGTGCGTCAACGGTGTCTGGACGCCGGAGCCCAATCCCGCCAGGCCAACGACAAGGCTCAGGGGAGCCAGGAGATCATGACCCGGCTGGCCCACTCCGCGCAACAGATCGATCAGGTGCTGGAGTTGATCAACGACATCGCCAACCAGACCAACATGCTGGCCCTCAACGCCTCGATCGAATCCGCCGGGGCCGGGGACGCCGGCAAGGGGTTCGCGGTGGTGGCCAACGAGGTCAAGGATCTGGCGCGCCGCACCGGCGAGGCGACCCGTCTGATCGCCGGCAAGATCCGCGAGATCCAGGCCCATACCCAGGAGGTGGCCCTGGCCAATCAGGAGATCGCCTTTGCCATCGAGCGGATCGATCAATCCAACCTGGAGATCACCGATGCGGTGGATGAACAGGTGTTGCGGGTGACGGAGATCTCGGAGGCGATCATGGCGGTCTCGACCGCCTCCCGCGAGGTGACCGGTTCGTCCGCCGAACTGGACGGCGGCGCGCGCGACATCGTGCGGTCGGCCCAGGAGGCGGCCCTCGGCGCCTCGGATGTCGCCCGCGCGGCGGGCGAGGCCTCCACCGCCGCCAATCTGCTGGCACGCCAGGGCGAGGCGATCCACGCCGCCTCCCTGGAGGTGGTCCACTCCGCCGCCCAGGCCGCCTCGGCCACCACCAGCGCCAACCACAAGGTGGGCGAGATCTCCCGGACCGCCTATCTGGTCAACGGCACCATCCACCACGTCTCCCTGCTCATCGACTCGGTGGCGGTGCCGGGTCGCAAACTCGAACATTCGGTGCGCGATCTCACCTTGCACCCCGAACCCTTCCCGGTGGAAAAGATCAAGAATGCCCACCTCAAATGGCTCGGAAAACTGGAAAACGTCATTCGCGGACGCAGCGACCTGAAACCCGAACAGGTGGCCAGCGGACGGGAGTGCGATTTCGGCAAGTGGTACTACAGCGACGGCACATCCCGCTTCGGCGCGCTCGACATTTTCCATCAGGTGGGCGAAGTCCACCTGGAGGTCCACGAGGTGGCCCGCGAAACGGTCCGATTGGCAAGCCAGGGGGATGCCGCCGCCGCGGAGACGAAAATGACCGAATTCAACGCCATCAAGGACCGGCTGTTCGACCTGTTGGATCATCTGTACATGGAGGCCGCCGGCACGAGATGATCCCGCCGCCAGACCGGTCGCGGGAGTTGCCAGACACACCACGATGAGGGGGGGAAATCATGACTCGCAAACAAAACTGCTGGGAGTTTTTCAACTGTGGCCGCAGCCGCCACGCACCCAATCAGGACGGCAGCTTCTGCCCGGTGAGCCTGATCGGCGCCTACGACGGCATCAACGGCGGACGCGACGCCGGTCGCGCCTGCTGGAACATCGAAGGCACCTTCTGCTCCTTCTCGGCCTGCGGAACCGGCGACGACCAACGCGGCACCTTTGATTTCAAGAAGGCGCAGTGTCAAAAATGTGCGTTCAAGGCCCAGGTCATCCAGGAAGAGGGCGCGACATTCCAGGAGAAAAAACGGTTCGATTGAGCCGCTCACCTTTTCAAGGATGCGATAACCCGGCAATTGCTGCCGGTTCATCCTGCCTCCCCCTGGTGGCCAACCGTGGACGGGCAATCTGTTTTTTCAAGTCTTATCAAAATTCTACTCCACGCTTGAAACGCCCCGGAAAATTGGCACGAACTTGGCTTCAAGCCAAATGAACAGCCGATCATCCGGGCGGAAGGTTCCGTCCGGCACCCTGGCATGCGTTGTCACGAGTCTGGAGCCACCCCATGGGAATCAGCATTTCACTGGAAAACCGCCGCAAGGCGATGATCAATCCGGCGCTTTTCGCCAAGCAACCGCGCGCCCTGATCGAGGAGATCGAGGAGTATCGCAAGGAGACCGAACGGCTTGGACGGATCTACGATCTGCACCGACAGCTCGGCATGTCCCTGGATCTGGACTCCATGATCGAGGCCATCTCCCGCTGGCTGGTGCCGGTGATGCCCCACAATCTGGTGGCCTATCGTCGCTTCGACCGCCGCATCCACACCGCATGCTCGAGTCACGGGCCGGACCGGCAGGCGCTGCGGGAGATCGCCCAGGAGCTGATGCGGCACCCCTTGAACGAAAAACGTTCCGGTTGTCTGACCAGCGTGGCGCGGTATTACCACCTGTGGCCCCTGGATCCGAACGGTCACGACTGTCTGCTGGTGATCCACGAGTGCGCCGAACTCTCCTCCGCGCCGTTCGATCATCTGGAGGCCGAGGTGCTCGAAGAGCTGCGCGGTCCGCTGGAGCGGGCGCTGGCGTATGAGGATCTGTACGATCAGGCGCGACGCGACAGCTTGACCGGATTGGTCAACCGCCGGGTCTTCGAGGAGCGCTCTGCCCTGGAGATGGCACATGCCAACCGCCACGGCAATCCGCTGGTCCTGGCCTGTCTGGACCTGGACCATTTCAAGGCGATCAACGATCGCATGGGACATGGCGAGGGGGATGTGGTCTTGCAGAAGGTGTCGAAGACCTTTGCGCGCATCGTGCGCGATTCGGATCTGTTGGCGCGGGTGGGCGGGGACGAGTTCGCCATGATCCTGCCCAGCACCACGCTCGAGAATGCCAATCTGCTCATGGAACGTCTGTGCAAGGCGGTGCGGGAGCTGAACATCCGCGCGCCGGAGGCGGTGCCCCTCGGGGTGAGCGTCGGGTTGTCGCTCTGGAAACCGGAGCACACCACCCTGGAGGCGTGGTGGCAGAGCGCCGACGCGGCCCTCTATCGCGCCAAGGCATCGGGCCGGTCGCAGGTCTGTTTCTGATCCGCGCTCCCGGAGTCTGTTCCGACCCGCGCTCCCGGAGTCTGTTTCCGACCGGATGGAATCGAGGAGGGGCATCCCCTCCCCCTCGATTCCGACCGCGACCGCCATGCGGAGCGCGTCCGCCGAACCGACCGCCCCCCCCCTACGCAAACAACAGCGCGGAGAGTTTCTGGCGAGGAGCGCGTCCGCCGAACCGACCGCCCCCCCTACGCAAACAACAGCGCGGAGAGTTTCTGGCGATAACTCCGGATCAACGGATGGCCCGGCCCCAACAAATCGAACACCCGCAGCAGGGCCCTGCGTCCCGCGTCATCGCCGTGACTCCGATCGCGACGCACCACCTCCAGGAAGCACTCCATCCCCTCGGCATACTGTTCACGGGCCACCAAGGCCTCCCCCAACGCCATGCGCGCCTCCGGATCCTCCGGAGATTCCGCCACCCGCGCCCGCAGAACATCCAGATCCGCCTCCGCGACGCCAAAGGCCAACCGGGCGATCAGGGTTTTGGCCTCGACCCGCTCGCGATCCTTGGGCTTCAGACGCTCCAGGGCCGTCCGCGCGCCATCCGGATCACCCGATTCCAGAGCCACCCGTGCCATGCCCAACAGCGCCTCCGCATGGCCGCCATCCAGCTCCAACGCCTGGCGATAGAGATCCGCCGCCCGATCCCAGGCGTTCGCCGCCTCGGCGGAACGTCCCGCCCCGACCCGTTTGTCCGCCTCGCCGGGCAACGCCTGATCCAGGAAACGCCTGACCTGCGACTCGGGCAGGGCACCGGTGAACTCATCCACCATCTCCCCATCCACGAACAACTTCACCGCCGGAATCCCCCGTACCCCATGGCGGCGCGCCAACTCCGGATCGCGATCCGCATCGATCCTGGCCAGTTGGAACCTGCCATCCATCTCCACGGCCAATTTCTCCAGAATCGGCCCCAGGGTGCGACACGGGCCGCACCAGCTGGCCCAGAAATCCACCAGCACCGGCACGCTCCGGGAACGCTCCAGCACGTCGCGCGTGAAGGAGGCGCCATCCACATCACGGATCCACATCGATTCAGACATCCTCTGCATCTCCCATCCTTGTTGCCTCGATCACAAATCCACCATCTCCACCGCATCGACGGCAATGCCGGAGATGAAACGGGTCGCCGTCTCCTTGAAACGGTCCGCCACGTCGGTCACCAGAAACGCCAGCCTTTGTGTCGCGCCACGGGGCGCGGGCGCGATTTCTTCCCCCAGATGCCGACGCAACTCCTCGGCCACCGCCGCCGACGAATCGATCAAGGTCACGCCCGCCCCCATGGTCTCGGCAATCACCCCCTTCAAGACCGGATAGTGGGTACACCCCAAGATCAACGCATCGAGCCTCTGGGTAAAAAGCGGCGTCAGGGTGTCGGTGACGATCATGCGTACCGCCGGATGGTCCACCCACCCTTCCTCGACCAGCGGCACGAAAAGCGGACAGGCCAGGGAGATCACCTGGATGGCGGGATCGAGCATGGCCAGATGATAGGGATAGGCGCCGCTGGCCACGGTGGAACGGGTGCCGATCACCCCGACCCGTGGCGGCTGATTCCCACCACCCGGGGTGACCGCCGCGCGACAACCGGGCTCGATCACGCCGATCACCGGCACCGGACTCTGAGCGCGCAGCGCAGCCAATCCCAACGCGGAGGCTGTGTTGCAGGCCACCACCAGCCCCTTGACCCCGCGCCGCAACAGGCAGTCGGCCACCTGGAGGGTATAGCGTTCCACGGTGCGCGCCGACTTGGTGCCATAGGGAACCCGTGCCGTATCACCGAGATACAGGAAACTCTCCTCCGGAAAGCGCCGTGCCACGGCCTCGAGCACGGTCAACCCACCCACCCCGGAATCGAACAGACCGATCGGTCGTTCGTCGTACCGCTGATTGTCCATCCACCCTCATCCCAACCGAAAACAATGAAAACCATTGCCAAACATGAAAGCCTCTGCTAGGCTTGAAAGTCAAGGCGGATATGGTGGAATTGGTAGACACGCTGTCTTGAGGGGGCAGTGGTTAGCGCCGTGCCGGTTCAAATCCGGCTATCCGCACCAAATCAGGTTCCAAAGAGTTCCAGGAGCATCCAAGAAGCCAGCAAAATTAAACAGTTGCTGGCTTTTTTGTTTCCAAGGCGTTCCA
>NZ_JBZVFG010000037.1:0-38767 GCF_058402785.1 Candidatus Magnetaquiglobus sp. | reverse complement strand
CCGACCTGGGACCGATCCCGGACCGGGAACTCTCCAGACATGCGCAACTGCGTGCTGGTCTGTTGGCACTGAAATACGGTACACGCGACCCTGAGTCCCAAATGGCCGCCCTGAATCAGATCGTGGACGCCTTGATGGAAGCCACAGAGCTTCTGCTGCCGGTGCTGCTCTATCTGTTGACGACATTCCAAAATTTGAATGAAGATCAGGTGCGACAGGTGGTCCGCCGCATCAAACCCGAGGAGGAATACGAAATGATGTCCCAGTTCGCTCAAGAGATCCTGGCCAAAGGTAAACCGGAGTGGGTGGCAATAGGACGCCAGGAAGGACGCCAGGAAGGACGCCAGGAAGGTGAGGCCAAAATCCTGACCCGCCAACTCCAACGCCGTTTCGGCTCCATTCCATCTTGGGCCAGTGAACGGATCGCCAGCGCCGATTCCTCCATGCTGGAGGAGTGGAGCCTGAGATTGTTGGATGCCTGCTCCCTGGAGGAGGTCTTCTCAGACTGACTCAGGTGGAGCCGTTTCCGAAGATGCTCATCGCCAACCAAGTGCCCATCGAAATCTGCTCCCGTCCTCCGACCGGGTAAGACAGAGAATTCGTTCGAAACGGCACTTGATCGCGGCCACCAAGATGGCGATGAAAACGCCTTGGAAAAGCGACGAGAGGGCACTACTGTCCGGTTATTTAATCAAACAAAATCAATTTCTTGGATTGGTTTTCCTGGTCGTTTCCCTTAACAGCCCGTTGATAAAACCGTTTCAGTCTGATGCCGGTTGATGAATTGAAATCACGAGCAGAGCAGCGATTTCACCGCAACCAGCCAGGAGAGGTCAATTCTTCGTGTCGTCAGGGGGTCAGTTTCTCATGTCGCCTGACAGGCCTGGCACGTCATCTGGTCATCCCGGAGATCCCGGCCTATGCCTCCGGCGGGTCCATCGTCGGCCTCGCCACGAGGTCGCAATCCTTTGCCGTGCATCGATCCGCGTCTTTACGAAGGCCGGGAGAGCGCATCCTTCGCGTGGATCTGGGCGATGAAGTGGTCTTGATGTCTTGGGATTGTCTGGAGGATTTCAAGCTGGAACGGGCAGACGGCTTCGCAATGGCCGCAATTCGTGCATAGCTCGCTGAAGCGCTCAAAACCGCTCTGGAGGTGCTCCCGATTCCAGGAACGTGGCCCGTATTGACGGAACAGCACCGGATAATACATCAACGTCGCAATCGGTATCTCGTTCGGGCATGGCTGGCAATATTCGCATCCACAACAGAAGGAACTCCCGATCTCCTGTTTGATGGTCGCGATTTGCGCCATCATCTCCGTCGTGAGTTCGGGTGGGTTTTCCACAAGCATCATGATTTCGTCAATTTCAGCGGTGGTCTCGAATCCGATCAGGGGTGTGGCCCAATGACGCTCCCGGGCCAGGAACGCCATGGCCAACCGCGGGTCGCGCAAAACGCCACCCCCGAACGACTTCATGGCCAGAAAACCGATCCCTCGTGCGCGGATCTCCGCAGCCATGCCGTTATGCAGAATCTCCTGGTGAATGAAATTGAGCGGAAACTGGAGGTTGTCGAACAGTCCGGAGCGGATGGCCAGTTCGAGGATGCGGGGCGAGTGGGTGGAAAGCCCGATGTGACCGATGATGCCCTGTTCCACACGTCGCGACAACGTTTCATAGACCCTTTCCACCAGGTTTCGATAGTCGGATTCGTGATCCACGCTGTGCAACATGTAGATGTCCACATGATCCGTCCGCAGGTTCCGCAAGGAGAGTTCCAGATCCTGCACGATTCCGACATCACGGCGCATGCTCTTCGTACATAGCAGGACCCGGTCCCGCCATGATCCCCGCAGGGCACGACCCACCTTTTCCTCGCCATCGCCATAGCTTCGGGCGGTATCGATCAGATTCATCCCCCTGTTCAGCGCATGTTTCAACACCCGTTCGGACTGGGTGAAATCGAGCTTGGTGGCCAGGTGAAGTCCGCCGAAGGCGACGGACGATACCTGCAGGCCGGTGCGACCAAAGGGATGGGTTTTCATGATGGACCGGTCGTTCAGACGATGGTGTTGCAGGACCCTTGGCAATACTTGCGGGTCCAGTAGGGGTTGTCGGGGGCGGAGAGTTGTTCGATGATCTCCCGGAGTGAGTGGGTGCGAACGTTGCCGACGACGTGATCATCGGGTTGCGCCAGACAGGGCTTGATCCTGCCGTCACTGGTCATGGTGATGAAGGTGCGACCGGCATCGCATCCTTGGCGGGTATTCGGATCGCCCAGGCTCAAGGGGAGTTTGTCCAGGCAGTTCATCACGCGCAGCGTGTAGGGTGTGGGAAGGTTGACGTGCCGCAGGATGAATCGGTCCATCTTGTCGGCCACGGATTGGTCGAACCAGATCTCCTGGGGATTCAGGCTCTCCTCCTTGACCAGAGCCATCAATTGCCACTCATCCACGCCCAGGGAGGCGATGGTCTCGGCGAAGCTGTCCAGGTGGTCCACGGTATGGTTGTGGATGCAGGTGGAGATGCTGACCCTTAGTCCAGCCTGTTTCAGCCAGAGGACGGCTTGTGTGCTTTTTTCGAATCCATCCTTGCTTCTCCTCACCCGGTTATGCACCTCAAGAGGGCCATCGAGACTGACTCCGACCACTTCCATGTTCATGGAGGCGAAAGTTTCCACCAGTTGAGGCGTGATCAAGGTGCCGTTGGTCATCAAGCCCATGGTGAAGCCACGGTCGTGCAGATGGTGGATGAACGGCAAGAAGTCCGGACTGAGCAGGGGTTCTCCATCGCTGAAGAAGACTGTGGAGATGTTCAGCTCCGTCAGTTGATCGACGATGCCGATTTTTTCCTCGAACGTCAGTTCATGCCGACGAGAGGTCTGTTTGCTGTTGACGCAATGCATGCACTTCATGTTGCATGCATGGGTGAGTTCCCATCCAAACAATGAAATCATGATTACTCCTGTTTTCTGGTTCAGCTGTCCATTGGGGGGTGGCATCGCAATGCGTCGAGGTGCGTCATGATGCCGGTGGTGAGCGTTTCGATGACGTACTCTTCTTCCTGATTGGGGGTGATCACCCTGCCGTTGCTGTTTCCGTCGAGTCGGTTCATCAGGATGCTCGAGTCAAAATCCGTGGGGGCCAGCCCCAGGAATGCCGCCAGTCCGTGTATGACGTTGGTGGGTGCGGTCATGAAACGGTCGTAGTTGATGACCAGGAGATTGTCGATCAGGATTGCCTGCTCCAGGAACGAGCGGGCGATTTTTCGCCATTGGGTGACAAATCCGACCACGGAGAAAAAGGGCGACATGCTGGGTAGGCGACGCATCGACAGGTAACTGGCCCGGGGATCCCGGTAGAGGAAGATGATGCGGCACCCAGGAAACAGTTCTTGCAGGAACAGGGCATCGTTGGCGGTGTAGCGGGTCTCCTTGAACCCCCAGAGCGGGCGTCCGCACTCCCGTGCTGCGGGCTCGGCGAACAGATTGAGCAGCAGATTTCGCAGCAGTGCTTGGCGATCCACCGGGGGCATCATCGACGCGCCCCAGATGTCCGCGCCGTGGCGGCGATATTCAAGATAGTGTGCATCGCCCCCATCGTGTTTGGCGGCGATCTCCATGCCCCGCGCCGCCAGTCGGAGATGGCGCACCAGTCCTGGGCGCTTGCTCCCGGAGTGTTCTCCCCAGATCAGAATCTGGGGGTGGGTGTTCAGCAATCTTTGAATGAGGGTGCTTCCGCAGCGTTGGCCGCAGGCGAGGAGAAAGATGGGTGACGTGGGATTCATGACCTTCCTCCCGGCTGGTGCCGAGCGGCGATGTCGAGGAAAAAGGAGGCCAGTGTCGCCACGGGTTCCACGTTCAGGCGGCCCCGTTCGTACCGCCAGGAATAGACATGCTCCCCATTGGTGATGTAATCCCGCCCGTGTTCATCCAACTCCCCACCCCATACCAGCAGCCCCGGCTTGTTGTCGATGCCGTGTTCCTCGTTGTCGTGCCGGGTGAGGGTGCTGAATACCCGGTTGATCGTCTCATTGCTGAACTTGCTGGACAGTGACAGGCTGTGTTTGTCCGGGATCAGCATGGAGTTGAAGTACGGAATGATTCCCTGTGCACGGGCGAAGTTGAGAATGCGTTTGGCTTCGTCCGCGTCATTGGCGATGGTGTGGTCGTCGAGAACGCAGACGAGGCCAAGACGTCGCAGCTCCCCCAATCCCTTTGAGATGCCAAGGGCCAGACCCAGGGGTATGGCGACGGAGCCGGGAAAGGTCATGAAAGGGAAACGTTTCCCCCTGGTGTTGTAGATGCGGATGGAGTTCTGCTGATCCAGGCTGTCCAGTTTGATGCACAGCGAAACGTCCAGGTCGAGGATCCGTTCGATGTCGTGATCGTTGATCAGCAAGCCGTTGCTGTAGACAATGGTCGTGATACCTTCCCGTGTCGCGTTTTCCAGGATGGTGAACAGTTTGTCCTTGTGGAGGAACGGTTCACCCGGACCTTGGATGATGAGGGTTTTGAAATCATGAATCGCCATGGCGTGGATCAGGGGGGAGATGTACTCCGTGTTCGTCGGGGCCAGGGAGTTGTAGAACTCTCCCATGCCGCAGTAGGGACAATGGATGTTGCATTGGTTCCAGATCAGGGCGGTCAACTCCAGGGGGCGTCCGCGCTCCCTTTCCAGTAGGGGGGTATGCATGCCATGGAGCAGTCTGGGTGAGGGATGGTTCATGATCGGGTTCTGCCTCCACCGTGAAAGGTTTGTTGGAAAGCCGTGATGGGGATGCCCAGGCGGGTGCGCATCGTTTCGACGTGCTCGAAATTGCCGATCCGCTCGGCCTCGTGGGCATCGCTCGCCGCGGTCAGGGGAACCCCCCGGCTCAGACAACCATGAAACAGCCGTCCCAGGATCTGCAGCCACGCGTCCGCATCCTCCGACGCGGCGGACAGGATGCGGGGATCCAGGAGGTCGTTGTTCATCTCCATCATCACGCCATGTCGGGCCGCGCCTTCCACCAATTGGTCCACCAGGGGTTCGAGTTCGGCAAAGGGGGGGCCTGCGTAGACGAAAAGATCGAGCGGGTGGGAGAGGGCATCCAGTTGACCGGTGGCCATGGCCGCCACGCTGCGTTTCCCGTAGAGGGCGGCCAGTGTCCCGGCGCCGTACTGTGCAAGGCGCTCCCCGTAGGCCGGTGCGGGCAGGTGGTCCGGGCCGAACTCCGGGTAGAGGGGGATGGTGGGAAAGCCATGCAGCGCGCCGATCACCCAGGACCAAGGCAGTCGTGCGCGTCCCGTCAAACAATGCATGGCCAGTTCGGTCTCGATCGAGAGTTCAGCCCCTCGGATCAGGATCACCTCCGGATCCGGATTCGGATCTGATTCGGTCCGTTCCCGTTGATCCAGACTCAGCAGATGGCTCGGGTGATACACATGATCGGTGAGCGCCACATGGCGCAATCCTCTGTGACGTGCGGTGTCGCGGATGGCCTGGAGGTCGCTGTCGGAGTCCGGCGAAAAGCGACTGTGGGCATGGCTGTCCCAGGTGATGGCGTGGTTCAGCATGCGAGCGTTCCCCAGCAGGTTGGATCCCGATGCTCCAGCCCGCCGTGGTGGGCAAAAGTGACCCCTCGACATCCACCCCGACACGCCTCCCAACTGACACATGCCGCGCACGCCGGATCGCGTTGGGCTTGATGCGTCTCTCCCATGGCGCGAATGGTGCTGGAGCGTCGCCAGACCTCCGCCAGATCCAGTTCTGTCGCCTCCCCGGCCTGGAAGCGCTCATGATTGAGCAGGATGCAGGGGATGAACCGTCCCTCGAAGCTTACGTCCAGACGAAATCGTCCTGCCTCGCACCCGGTATAGATGAAATCGGCGATGGGGTTGTGGTTGAATTTCGCCCGCCACTCCTGGATCAATCCGGGGTGGATGCCGCTGGTGCAGTTGATGCTGATTTCCGGATGGTCAGCCTGTGCCTGGCGCAGGGTGGCACGCAGGGCGTAGAGCTGTTGTTCCTGGGCAGGGCGTGTCTGTCTGGCCTCCTCCTTGCCCCGTCCCACCGGAGCGAGCACCATGAAATGGTAGTCCCGGATGCCCAGGGAGAGCCCCAGATCGATGAAGCGATCAGCCTGGCCGATGGTTTCCTCGGTGAGGGTCGAACTCATGCCCACCTCGAGCCCCTCTGCCCTGGCATTGCGGATTCCGCGCACGGTTTTGACAAAGCGTCCCTGGCCACGCATGCGGTCGTGGGTGGCCTTGTCTGGACCATCCAGGCTGACGCTGATGATGGGCAGGCCGTTGTTCCGCAGGGCCCGGGCCCGTTCTGGGGTCAGCATCAGGCCGTTGGTGTTGGTGAACACCGAGAGTTCCCGCTGGATGGCGCTGCCCACCAGGGCAGGGAATTCCGGATACATGAGCGGTTCGCCGCCGATCAGGACGATGGAGGGGATGTGCAGCGCTCGGGCCTGATCGAACAGACGTTCCATCAGTTTCCGGTCCAGTCGCTTGCCCTCCTTGCCGGCTGAGGCATAGCAGTGGCTGCAGGCCAGATTGCATTGCTTGGTGAGGTTGATGTAGAGCCGCAGCGGGGCCTGCAGTCTGGGTGGAGACTGAGTTTGTTGCCACAGGTCGGTATCGAACGACACCGATTTTCCGGTGTCATCGACACGCACCACCCCCAGGTGATGGCAGGTGTGTAGAAATTGGGCCAGCTCCTCTTTGAGAAGTCCCCGCTCTTGGGCCAGGGTGGCCAGGGCGGCGAAATCCGGGGCCGGGGACAAGGCCGCGAGAATGCGGCAGGCCGACGGGTTGAAGTAGTCGAGGTGGCCAAGGGGGGAGTTATCCGTGGCGTATTGGCGGAAGGCGAGACCACCGAAGAATTCGGTGCGCACTTGGAGATCCGGTGCCATGGAAAAGCGGGTTGCATCCGGCCAGGTGGTGGCCGGTTGAAACTTCTCCAGGGGGAAGGGGCGACCGACGATGGAGTAGGGGAACATGAAACGAGGTGCGGAGAAGATCTCCGGCTGCCGCCAATCAGGATTCATGGTCTGATTCTCCCAGGGGGGCGGGACGGAACCCCGCCTTCAGTACGAGGAAATGGTCATTTTGCCAAAGGGGGCGATGGCCGGCGAAGAGTGGCGGTGGATCTGCTGCCGCCACCACGATGAGTACCCCTTGCCGGTAGGCAGGTAGCGCATCTGGTCGCAGTCCGTGAGACAGAATGTCGCGAAAGAGGCGCCTTTGGTGCAGGAAGCGCGACGCCGTGGGGAAGTTGGCGTCCCACAGGGCGGTACACCCGCCATAACCGGTGATCAGATGTCCCAGATTCCAGTGGGCGATGATCAGGGTTTCGGGGCCATGGCCCAGCTGACGCAGGCGTTGGAGAAGCCTCATGGCGGGGGTGGGGTCCGGGGTTTTCATCCCGAGGGTGAGCATGGCTTGCAGGGCGGTCAAGGCTAGGAGATAAGACAGATCTGGGGCGCTTGCCGCCACGATCCAGATGGTGGGGATGGCCAGATGGGAGAGATAGCGTCGTGCTCGCCAGGACATGGCCAGGGAGGCGATGAAGGTCAGGGAAGCGGGAGAACTTGGAACGACGGGGAGCAGCAGCAGGGCAGGTAGTGCCAGTGGCGTGCCAATGAGCAGATCGCGCAGGGTTGCGGGTTTCTCCTCTGCCGTGGTCACGCGGTCGTGGCGGTCATCCAGGAATACCCCCTGATCGGAGGTGGGGCGGGCCCAACTCCACTCCACGAAGGGCAGGAACTCCCGTTTCGCGTGCTGGTAACGTTGCCGGCAGGGGATCCAGGCGAGGCCGACCGACAGGGCGGGGAGCAGGAGGGATGGATCGCCGAGTTGGATGGCGGTGCACAGGAGCCAGGCCAGCAGCACCGGGAAGTGGAAGGCGCTGGTCCGGGAGAGCAGTCCCATCAACATCAGTATCGCGCCCGGCAGGACCGACCAGGGAGGAGGGGCGGTGGCGGCATGGAGTGCCAGGGGGAGCAGGGCGAGGCTCAACACCTCACCGCGCAATCCGGCGGCGGCCAGTCGTCCCAGCAGTACCGGGGTGGTGACGAGCAGTGGGATGGCTGGCCATCCAACCGCCCAGGCGAGTCCGCTGCTCAAGAGCGCCCAGGCGGTCAGCAACAGCAGGCTGGTGGAGCGGCGCTGTCCGTGGCTTACCCCCAGGGCGTGGAGCAGGCACCATGCCAGTCCCATGATCCGGTGGAGGAGGGGTGGATACGATCGTCCGCTCACGGGGTGGGGGGGCCAACTCCAGGTATCCCATTCAGGCGGCGCCCCATGTTCGGCCCAATGCCGGGCCATGCGCCAATGGTAGAAGTGTGCCGGTTCGTGGGGCGGGGCCAACCCCAGCACGACCCGGGCGGCATGGAGGGGAAGCGGGATCATGGCTTCGCCCCCATGTCGTTTGCCAGGGGGAGCGTGGCAAATCCCAGTTCCCGCGTCAGGGAGAGCATCTCCCGCCAGAGGGTGAAATCCGAGTACTGGGGGTGGAGCAGGAGGGCGCAATGTCCACCCAGGAGTCGGGCAGCCCGGAGTTTATGTCGCAGCCTGGCGAGAAATACCGTTGGGGAGAGTCCTTGCTGGTGAAAAAGGAGGTAGTCGCCACCATCGAGGACCGGGACTTCGCGCAGGCCCGTCCAACGGGACCAGTCGCCGAACAGGGGGTAGTCGAGGGCGCCGATCAGACTGGAGTCCTGACGGTAGCCGAGTGCCTGGAGCCGTTCGGGAAGCGCGTCGTCCGGTTCCAGGCGGGGTGCCCGGAAGCTGGTCGGAGCTGGGAATCGGGCGGTGATGAGATCGTGTCCGCGTCGGAGGTTGTCGGCGTTGGGAGGGGCATGGTCGCTGGTGTGGTTGCCCACCTCGTGGTTGGCGAGGAGGTCGAGCAATCCCTGGCTGGTCAAGGCGCGGAGTCCCTCGGCGGTGACGAACACCGTGGCCCGAATCCCGGTTTCGGCCAGCAGGTCGAGGAAACGGGCGAGGTCACCAAGACTGGTCCCCCCCTCCTCCTCGACATCGAAGGTAAAGGAGATCGTGGCGCGTGGCGTGGCGGCTGGGGCGAGATGGAGACTGTGCAACCAGGCGGCGGTACGTTCCGTGCTCCGCAGATCGTCCATGGTCAGGGGTTGGCACGCCCCCTCGACCCTGCCGGCGGGGTCGTTCCAGATCAGAGCGCGTCCGTGGCCGGGTTCGCCACGCAGTGTCACCTCCGCGCCCCAGCCGCGCAGCAGTTGGTAAACCACGGGCCAGCCTCGTGCCGGATGGCTGCGGGGGACGATCAGTTCAAGGGGCGGCATGGCGTTCCCGTGTCATCCAGCCAGTGGCGAAACCGAGTTGATAAGACCACCCCTTCAGCAGGATCAGGATTCGCAGATGGAAATCATCGGTTTGGCGTGGCTGCTCCTCCCGCGGGGCGGCGGGGAGCCGTGCCATGGCGCAGCCGGCCAAGTGGATCCCCAGGGCCAGGAGTGCTACCGGCTCCAGGCCGAGCGGAGCGGCCATGGCCGCCAGGAGCAGCCATCCCTGCCACCAGACGGAGATCAGGGGGGAGATTCCGAACAGGCCACGACGCACCGAGCCATCCCCGGTGCGCCGGAGGAAACGGGCAAAGGCCCGGCCATACCCGAACTGGTGGTGACATAGGGACCAGAGGGTGGCGGGCAGACGGTGAAAGATCTCCAGACCCGGAAGGTAGCGAATGGTCATGCCCAACCTTCTGGCCCGGTGTACCAGGTCGGAATCCTCCCCAAGGCGCAGTCGTTCGTCGAATCCGCCCAGGCGTTGAAAATCCTCGGTGCGTATCAGAAGGTGACCGCCGGGCAGGTCGATCACCGCGCCCTGGTCATCTCTCCGGGGCTTGTGGTGGACGGCCCGTGCCATGGCCCGTCGCCACTTTCCCGCGCCGTCGGGCAGGGGACGGATGCGTCCACCCATCAGCTCCCCCGGTTGCCAGGGGGCCGCCAGGCAGTGGGTGAGCCAGGATTCGGCGACCACCGCATCGGCGTCCAGAAAGGCCAGTCGTGGCGCGCTGGCCAGAGCGACGCCGCGATTTCTGGCCGCGGCGGGACCGAGGTTGGTCGTCAGCCGCAGGGCATGGACCCCGGCCATTCGTGCACGCCAACGCTCCGCTACTCGTGGGGTGTGATCGAGGGAAGCGTCATCCACGATGACCACTTCCAGGACATCGGGATGGCCGGAGGCTGCATGAGTCAGGGAGAGCATCATGGTGTCGAGGGCGTCGGCATCGTTGAAGCAGGGGATGATCACGCTCAGTTGGCTCATCGACGTGGTTCAGTGTGCGCTGAAGGTGAACACGGGTCCGCGGGGGCTCCGTTCCCCCAGGGTGGTTATGGGAACCTGGTGGAACGCCACGTCCGGATCGCGCCACATGTTGCCGGGCAGACCCGCCTTCAGGCAGAGCTGGGAGATCGCCTCCGGGAGATCCCAGCCGGCCAGGCGCATGGACTCGGGCAGGAAGAAGGCACTGTGTCCGGGGTAGGTGAGGAGCAGGGCATGGTCGGGGGGCAGGGGGCGCGGATCCATGATGGTGATCGGATGCCACGTTCCCAACAGATGGATGCGGATGGTCAATTGATCCAGTTCGTCGGGCCGCGGACGCGGAAAAATGGTTTCATGGGCCACGCAGCCGTGAACTGCCGCCAGCACCGCATTCAGCAGGGGCTCGGTGGGACGGAAGAACCCGTGACTGGCCCGTGGATCGCCCTGGGGCCAACGCCACAGGGTGACGTATACGGCGACATGCCGCCGTGCCGCCTCTGGCAGGGCATCCGGCTCGGGTGCGCGCAGCCGGTCGCCGCGCAGGATCAGTCCGTCCAGCGCCGAACGAGCCGCCATGGTGAGCAGGTGCGGGATCATGCAACCCTCCGTGTCAGTTGAAAAACCAGATACCGGGTGTGACGGGGATCGTCACTCCAGGGCAGGAGCAACCATTGGGCGAGCCGATGACGCAGGTGACCTCCATTCCCCGCGTCGTGAACCCGCACCTCCTGGCAGTGCCGTATCACCAAGCCGGCGCGCTCGATCATGCGCGCCATGCGTGGGTGGTTGAAAACCCAGAGATGGCCCTCGAAGGGGCGTTCGAATTGACTCTTCAACAGCACCCCCCACGCTTCGTCGCTGGTCGGGGGGCCGGATCGGGGCTCCCCTTCGGGCCGCTTCTGGGGGGAGGTGGACCAGGTGGGCACGGAGATCACCGCGATCCCTCGGGGGGAGAGCACGCGAGCGATCTCCCCAAGGGCGCAACCCGGATCGGGCAGGTGCTCGAGCACCTCACTGCACAGCACCCGCGCGAACCGATCGTTGTCGAAGGGGAGTTGCTGGGCGTCGGCCTGGATCAGGATCGAAGTTCCTTCGCCGCGCTCCCGGTGGCGGAGCAGTTTGCCCCGGCTCAGATCCACGCCAACGGCGTCTGCTCCGCGGCGCAGCAATCCGGTCAGGAAGTGACCGGAACCGCATCCCACATCCAACACCCGCATGCCGTTCAACTCCCGGCCCAGCGCATGCCACACCGCCCTGGCCCGCAAGAGGTGCTCGGCACGTTCCGGGGTCCAGGGCCCTTCGTACATGGCCCGCTCACCGTCTCCACAGACCGCCTCCCACTCGTAGTAGCGGCGCAGCAAGTGGCGCAGCGCGAGCTGGTGGTCATGGGATGGCATTGCGCACATAGTACATGTATTTCTTGCCACACAGGCCGGTGGCTTCGTTGCAGGAGGCGTCGAGAGGGCAGGAACGACATTCCTGGTGGGTGCAGTGACGGTCATAAAGATCGCACAAATAGCGACAGCCGCCTGCGCACACGTCGATGCGCGCACAGGTGCGGCAGTCGGGCAGTCGGTCGAAGGAGCGCTCCCGGACCCAACGGAACCCCTCGCCATGCTCCCAGATGTCGCGCAAGCCGCGCTCCTGGAGGTTGCCGCATTCGGTTTCCGGAAACACCAGGGGGTTGCAGGGGGTGATCTGGCCGTTGGGTCGGATGAAACAGTAGGTGCGACCCGGGATGCATCCGGCGTGGGGGTAGAACAGGCCGTCGCTGTTGGACTGGCATCGGGTCGCCTCGCGCATCTCGACGCCGTGCAGGGATTCGACCTGGGTGCGTATCGCCTGCCGGAACTCGGCTTCCGAGAGATAAAGGGCCTTTTTGTTCTCGCGACCGTACCCGGTGGGTACAAAGCGCATGTAGAGGGTCTCCCTGGCCCCGACGCGGGTGACCGCTTCCCGTACCGCGCTCATTTCGTGGACGTTTTCCCGGCTCACGGTCATGGAGGCGATGACGTAAATGCCGTTGTCGCTGAGCAGATTGATGGCGTTCATGGCGCGCCGGTGGAGGTGGTGGCCGTTGCGGATGGCGTCATGGGTTGCCTCGAGGCCGTCGATGCTGATCTCCACGCATTCGATGCCCAGTTCCCGCAGGCGTGACGCATGGTTCGGCTTGAGGAGCACCCCGTTGGTGGTCATGGTGACGCCCAGACCGTTGCCGCGTGCTGCGCTCACCAGTTCCATGAAGTCCTCGCGGAAGAAGGGTTCTCCGCCGCCGAAGTAGATCTCATGGACACCCATTTCGCCGGCCTGCTGGAACAGCGAACGCCATTGGTCGGTACTCATCTCGTCGCGGCGCATGAGGTCGGTATCGTATTTCGGCGAGGTGGCGAAGCAGTGCCGACATTTCAGATTGCACCGGTAGGTCACTGCGGTCACCAGATTGAAGGGGGCTCTCATCGCGTCCATGAGTCGGTTCCTTTTTTCCAAATTCCCTGGAAGGCCAGAATGGCCTCGAGCAGTAACGTGTGAACATCCACTTCGGTGGGCGGTGGGTCTCCGGTGGCCGGGGCGATGCGGAGGTCGTGCAGGGTGGCGTAGATCCTGGGCGGCGTGGAGCGGCCCAGGAGATCGCCCAGCCCGTCCATGACCTGCGTTCGGGAGGAGTGCAGATGTCCGGTGGCTCCGAGGAGCAGGGCCTTGGTGGATTTGAAGAGCATCTCATCGAGAAAGCGCAGCGCCAGGGTCGGGGACATGCGCCGGATGCGGGTGAGGGCCCCGCGCAACTGGCGCAGACCCAGGGAGGCGACCCGTATGCCGTCCTCCCGCAGAACCCCCTCGGGGAATGGGAAGGTGAGTTCGGCGCCGCAGATGCGATCGGCCACGCTGATCTCTTTGAAGAGAAACGGATTGAGTGCGCCAAGTGGCGTGACCAACTCCTGTTGGCGCGCGCTGGTGATATCGATGTTGCGGCACGGGAAGCAGGTTTTCGCCACGGCGCATAGCTCCAGGGTTTGACGGGCCAAGGTAAGAGGATCGTCATGCTCCACCAACAAGAAGAGGTCCAGGTCGCTGTATCCGGCGACGAACCCGCCGTAGGAGGCGCTTCCGAACAGATAGACGGATTGAACCGAGGACTCAAACGGTGCGAGGGCGAGCTGGAATTGCGTCTTGGTCGCAGAGAGTGTCTCCATCAAGCGCCCCCATTCCGAGACTGTGGGCATGGGCTCTGCACCCGCCGCACACCTGTCGCCAGGTGCAGGGTCCGCAGGGGGCGCCGTACTGCTCCCTTTGGCGCAGATGGTTGAGCAATGGCGCATCCAGCCAGATGCGCATCAAGGGGGTTTGGAAGGCGTTGCCTTGAGGGATCGGTATTTTTCGACATGGGTAGACCTCACCATTATGCATGACGGTCACCCCGCGCAGGCCGGCGGTACAGCCCGACAACGGCGGAGAGTGAAGGGGGGAGCGGGCGGACAGTGCGCGGTTGAACAGCGGGTCGTTCATGGTGACGCGCCTCCCCTGGAGATGGGCTCCGGCCATCTCCGTCACCAGCTGTCCCCAGGCTTGGGGCGTCGCCGGTGGGACCCCGGTTCGTGGTCCGGCCACCGGGATGTAGCGGTGCAGCCCCAGCAGGATTTCCCGTCGGCTGGTCCAGTCCAGCATGTCGCCGACCCGGTGGATGTTGCCGCCGTGGACGGTCATGGCCACGCTGCACCGGATCCCGTGGTGGGCGATCCGGTCGATGGTGGTCACCGCCTTGGTGAAGGCGCCCGCGCCACGCAGGTAATCGTGATCCGCCTCGAGGCCATCCAGGGAGATCTGGATCCCTGCAACCCGTAGGGCGTGGAGCCTAAGCAGGGTGACACGATCGAGTCCGTGGCCGGAGGTGAGCAGGTTCCAGGTGATGCCGTGGCGGTCGAGCGTTTCGGCGATGGTCCAGAAACCAGGGTGGAGCAGGGGTTCGCCGCCGGTGAGATTGACTTCGAGTGGACGGAAGTGGGGTGCGAAATCGAGATGGGTCTGTTCGATGAAGCGCACCCATGTCGAGGTCTCCGCATCGGTCGCCCTGGTCTCCGTCTGATAGCAGTGGCGGCAGCGGAGGGGGCACCGGCTGGTCAGATGCGCTTGGAGGAAGAAGAGCGTCATCGTTGCCCATCCGGAAGGGAGTGGCCCGCGGACAAGTGCGGGCTGCCCTGGATTGGAGGGATAGGGGCCCATTTTGTGAACAGCGGGGGAACGGGCTCACAAAATGGGCGGACGTGAGGGGCCTCGTTCACGGGCAGACGGCTTCCTTGACGGCCAGGATTCCGGGGATCGAGCGCAGTTGCTTGACCGCGGTCACGGCGATGCCGTCGAAGCGTTTGTCTTCCAGGATGGCCATGATTTCGTATTCGCCGAGGACCTGTTTGGCTTCGCGAACGCCCGCGAGTTTTTTGATCTTCTCGGTGAGTTTCTGGTCATTCTTGCGGTCGGTGCTGATCATGCAGTAGATGGTGACCGAGTTCAAACGATTCTTCATGCGATGTACTCCTTGATTGTGTTGGTAAAGAACTGACTGACTTTAAAATGTGTTATTTCTGGAAGTTGCAAGCGTTAGAGTATTAAACTTGACCGATCCAGTAAAACATTTCCGTCCCATGACCTGTTGGGCGTGTACGCCCACGGTGGCGCTCCGGTCGATCGCTTGTCCTGATTCTCGACTCCAGACATGTCCCCGGACGGTGATTTCGTTGCGTGCTTGGTGCCGCAACCGATCTGCATCCCGACCCGTTCAGCCGGGTATGTTAAAACGCAAACGCCAAGTCAGAGTTGCCCCGCGTTTTTGATCTCCATCCGAGTTGGCAGCAGAGTGAGCCGAAAAACAACTCGGGAAACGGAGCAGGTTGATAAAATATCACGGACAAAAAATTACATAGATTAAATTCAGATGCTTTGATCAGAGTTGGATGGTTCGTATATCAAAGTATTTTTTTGTCTTTCAGTCTTTGACTCCAATGGTCAAGGTGGCGGTTGTGTTTTGTTGATTTATTATTGTTTCAAAATGGGCTTATAATGACTGAAATGACTGTTTTTCCGGATTGTTTTTTTACCTGAATCATTGTTGAATGTTATAAAAAATCGACTTTAAAATATTAACTTGGTTTACATATACAGCCATCTGGATTTTTCTTGAATGATGTCTCTTCAAGGAATTTTATTGATATTTACTATTAAAAAACATACAGATAAACAATAATCGAGATGCCCTGGTTTCCGTATGCGCAATATCGCTTATCAAATGATCCGTTGGCAAATCCAAAATCACAAGGATTGGATATGCGCATCGCATTCCAGCTGCTTGGTCATGTTCCGCGCGAAGGGTGCATTCAGCATGCAGGATCCGGGGCGTGACGTCACAGTTTGTTGATGTAAAATCAAAAATTCTATACAAGCAGCATTGATTCATATTTATTTTAATCTTATGCATATCAGATGTCTTGTGTCCAGAAAAAAAATGTGCTACTCATGGTCTCGACTTCAGCCATTTGATTTGGATTGCGCGCGGGTTTGATCGACAAAATTAATTTAGTATTCGGATTTATCTCGAAAATTTCAAAATTCAGAATGTTTTTATCGGGGTGCCATATTTTCATGTTCTATTGATGTTTTCCTGAGCGTTGTGCTGGGTCCTTCAGGACAACCTTCGGAGCTGGGTTGAACGCTCATTCATACGGAATATCGATGATTCACGGTCTATCCATGTCTGATGCCACCCTGCTTTACGAACCCCTCTCGGGACGCATCCTGCGCATCCCCGATGAGGCAGGCCTGACCTCCCACGCACGCCATTGGCTCGCCCGAGAAACGGCCTCCCCGCCGCGTCCGCACCCCCGGGGCCCGCCGGTGCGCATCACCTTCATCCCCACGGGACGTTGCAACCTGCAATGCGACTACTGCTACGCCTCGGGGGGGGAGGATCATATCGACATGCCCGCCTGGATGGGACGCTGGGGGGTGGATCACCTCATCGACAATGCCCGACACCAACGGGCGGATGGCATTGACGTCTATTTCCATGGGGGGGGCGAGCCCACCATGGCCTGGGAGACGATGCGGGCCATCATTCGTCATGCCGAGGCACAAACCATCGCGGAGGGGCTCCGACTGCAATGCGGCCTCGCCACCAATGGCATCCTGTCCGCCGCCACGCTCGACGAGATCATGGCCCGATTCGACCTGGTATCCCTCGCCTTCGATGGTCCGCCCCACATCCACAATCGCCATCGGCGGGATGCCAAGGGGGGCGGTTCGCATGACCAGGTTCTGCGTACCGTGCGTCACATGGATCGGTCCGGCTATCAACGCTATGCCCTGGTGACCACCATCACCGCCGCGACCCTGAACGAGCTGCCCGACTCCCTCGATTACCTCTGCGGCGTCTCCGCCGCGCGTGAAATTCATCTGGGGCCGGTGGTTCCTGCTGGTCGTGGCGCTGACAGCGGATTCCGCTCTCCGATGGTGCCAGAATCCGTGGATGTCTTCAGCCGGGCGCTCTCCTTGACCTGGCGCAAGGGGGTGAACGTCACCTTTCCCGGCATCGACCCCTTCCATCTGACTACGGCCTACTGCGGTGCCTGCGCCAACAACCTGTATCTGACCTATCAGGGATTGTTGAGTCGTTGCCTGGAGGTGTGCAACACCGCTCACCCCCTGTGCGATCCGTTCGTGGTGGGGCGTTTGACCGAGCGGGGCGCGGCCTGGAATCCACGAAACATGGCCACACTCGAGCAACGCCAGGTCGATGCCTTGCCCCACTGCCAGGGGTGCATCTTGCAGTGGCACTGCGCCGGAGATTGTCCGGCCCGCGTCGAATCGCCGGTCCGCGTTGCCGATGGTCCGACCGCCGCCGCGCGTTGCCAGCTCAAGGTGGCCCTGTTCGCGCATCAACTGGAGATGCTGGCCAGGCTCGGGGCGCCACCGGCGCCCGGCGGGACGGGGCGCGTGCGACGTTGGGCGCTGACCCCCACGGAGGAGGGATTTACCCTGGATGCGGAAATCCCGGACGGCGATGCGGCGCCCCGTTGCGTGCTGGTCAAACTGCGTCGGGACCAGGAGGCGGGATCCGCCTTTGCCGACGCCGTGGCCACCTGTCCGGGAGGGTGAGGATGATCGCCCCCGGAGCCGTCTCGCCCAGACGGGCCCTGCTCGAGGTGACTTCCCGCTGCAATCTGCGCTGCCGCATGTGCCATTACCAGGCCAGGGGGGTGGATATCGATCCGGCCTGGGTGGAACGGTTGGCGGGAGAGTTGGTGGAGATCGGGGTGGGCGTGGTCTTCGTCACGGGCGGGGAGCCGTTCCTGCATCCGGAGTTGCGACGGATCATCGCCACGCTTCTGGAGGTCGGTCTCGACGTGCGTCTGAGCACAAACGGCGTCCTGATCACCCGCAAGACCATCGTGGCCTTGGCAGGGGTGCGGGATGTCTCCATCTCCCTGGATGGGCCGGTGGAGCGGCACGACGCCATTCGAGGTCGTCCCGGCAGTCACGCCCGCGCCATTCGGGGGATCCGTCTGATTCAGGAGATGCTGCCCGAATGCCGCATCTGCCTGTCGTTCACATTGATGCCGGACAACTGCGACTGGCTTGCCGAATTGCCGAATATCGCCCGAGAGTTGGGGGTGGCGGCGGTCGGTGTGCAGCCGGTGACACCCGGTTTCGGGCGAGGCGCGCGCGCGTTGGATCCCTATCGGGATCCGGCGAGCGGTGCCCGCATGGCCGAGGCTCTCGAGGCGCACATCCGGCGCGTCTCGGAGATGGGTGACAACCGTCCGGAGTTTGCGCGGCTCTGCCTGGACACCCTCCGGGGCGCGTCTCATGAACCGTCGCCCTGCAAAGCCGGTCAGGAGATTTTCACCCTGTTCGCCGATGGCGGACTGGCCCCCTGTTGGGGGCTTGCAAACGGCGTCGATGTCGTGGCCGGGTTGCGGAGCGCCCTGACCGACCCGCGTCATCGGCGGGCAGTGGAACGGGCCCGGCTGGGCGATTGCCCTGGCTGTCTGTTCGAGTGTTACCACTGACCCACGTGAGCATCCCCCGGCCAAGGCCGATCAACGACTAAGGAGTAAGTCTGCCGTGTGCACCATCTGCAAAAAGGTCATCAACGATCCCGGTAGCCTGACGGTCCATCGCGACGATGCCATCATCGTCTATCTGGACAAGTTTCCCCGCACCCGTGGCCATCTGTGCGTTTCGCCGGTGCTTCACGCCGAGGACCTCTTCCAGGAGGATGTGGCGCTGGCCAAGCGGTTGATGGCCCGCGTGGTGGAGAGTGCCAATCTGTTGCGGATCTGGGGAGCCCGGGGGATCAATATCGGCATCAACATCGGACGGGAGGCCGGTCAACAGATGAGCCACTTCATGGTTCACGTGATCCCCCGTTTCGAGGTCGGGGATGTGGTGGAGATCGAGCCCGCCTTCATCGATACCCCTTGGCGGCAAAAATCGATCACGCTGACCACGGAGGAGGAGCATCGCATTCGCGATGAACTGGCCGCTCTGTTCGCGGCCCACCTCGATGTCGATCGGGGCGGGGATGGGGCGTGATGGACGCCGCGTTCAGCAGTTATCTTGCCCGCATCACCCCCCACTATGTGGCGGAGATGTGGCCGCCGGTCTTCGCCAAGGGGTCCGGTGTGCGTTTGACGGACAGCGGTGGCAACGAGCACATCGATCTGGATGCCGGGTGGGGAGCGCTCCCCCTGGGTCACTGTCATCCGGAACTGGCCGCGGTGACCACCAGCGCGGTCAACACCCTGGAACACATCTCTCCGCCCAGTCTGCCCATGGTGCGCCTGATGGAGAGGCTGCTGCGGGAGATCGGGGATCGGGGGGCGAGCAAATTTTTTTTTGGCGTCTCCGGGAGCGAGACCCTGGAACACGCCCTGATGATCTGCGCCGCCGCGCGACCCGGGAAACGGCGTGTTCTGGTCATGGACCGGGCCTATCACGGCAGTACCCTCGGCGTGTTGGGGCTCAGCTTCAAGAACCATCCGCTGACCCCACTCACCCCCTGGCAACCGGTGTTCGCGCCCACACCCCACTGTTACCGCTGTCCGTTCGGGTTGCAATCCTCCACCTGTGACCGCGCGTGCCAGACCGCGGTCGCGGAACTCATCGCCACCCACCAGGACGAACTGGTGGCCGTGGTGATGGAACCGGTGCTGGGTCGCGAGGGGATCGTGCCACCGGAAGGGTATCTGGCGCACCTGGAGCAGGTCACCCGCCGTCATGGCGTGCCGTTGGTGTTCGATGAGGTCAAGACCGGCCTGGGTCGTTGCGGTCATCTGTTCTGTCATCAGGAGGAAACCCAGACCACCCCGGAGGTGCTTTGTCTCGGCAAGGGGCTCTCCAGCGGATTCCCCCTCTCCTTGGCACTGGTGGCGGACTCCTTTCTGCCCAGCGACTTCATGACCCGCTACCTGCTTCTCCAGACCACGTTCGCGGGTCACGCCGTGGCCTGTGCCCGTGCCGAGCGCACCATCGACCTGGTGATCTCCCTGGATCTCCCCGCTCGGGCGCGGCGCGCCGGAGAGCGTCTGCGTCAGGTGTTGCGCGAGGCGCTGGCCGATTTTCCGGGGTTGGGGGACGTGCGGGGCAAGGGGTTGCTGTGCGCCCTTGAGTTCGTCACCGATCCGGAGTCACGCCGGCCCTCTGCCGCGGCTCTTGACCATTTTCTGACCGTGGCGCGGGCCTCCGGCCTCCATTTGGAGACTGTTTTCCACAATGTCGTGGTGCTCACCCCGCCGCTCATTCTCGCCGATGCCGACATCGACGAGGTGGGCGCGCGGTTGCGGGAGGGGATGCGGAGATGAAACAACTGAAGCAGGGTCACTATTCCATCTGTCTGGATTGGCATGTGTTGAACATTCCTTTCGAGGCGTGCGGCGCATTCCTCCGGGAGCAGGGCGACGCGATGCTGGAGACCATCCAACGACGCGGCGCGGTGGTGGGCGACCATTACCAAACTTCATCCGGGATTCCCTTCTTTCTGGTGGAGGGCGGGCCTGGTGCGGACGAGGGAGCGCTGACGAGCGAGTTGTTGGATTTTCAACTGGTGGCATGCAGCTATTTCAACCTCTACGCCCAGTTCTCCACCCATCCGGCGCGGTCGCCTGGCGTGGTTCCACCCGCGCCGACGCTCACGCCGAGCGGGGTGCATCTGGCGATCTGGACGCTCACCAACAAGTGTCACCTCTCTTGTCCCCACTGTTACTATTACGGGGATGGCATCGCCCACGCTCGCGACAATCTCTCCCTGGAGCATGCCAAGGCGGTATTGGACAACCTGGGACGCCATGCCGTTTCCGCGGTCTCCTTTTCCGGCGGCGAACCCATGCTCCATCCCCATTTGGAGGAGCTTATCGTCCACGCCAAGGGACTGGGGATGCGGGTGATTCTCGACACGAGCGGGACACTGCTCACCGCGGAGGGCTGCGCCCATCTGGGTAGGCTCGGTCTGGACAGCGTGATCGTCAGCATCGACGGCCTGGAGAGCGAACATGATCTTTCGCGAGGGCGGGAGAACAGTTACCGCGCCACCATCGACGGGATCGGTCAGGCCGTGGCGGCAGGCATCTATGTGGCGGTCAATGTGGTGCTGACCCTGGAGAATGCCCATCAGGCCGAGGCCATCGCCGAAGTTCTCACGCGGGCTGGCGCCAACCTGATCAAGTTTGAGAACGTGCTGCCCGCTGGTCGCGCCATGAATCAGCTCGATCGTCTGGCCCCCGACGTCGGACGGTTGCGGGAGATCGCCCAGGAGTTGGATGAGATCCGTCTTCGCTATCGGGATCGGGTGGTGATCGCCTTGCCCATCGCCGGTCAGGCGCTGCTGCGAAACGCCCCCTTCTTTTGTCCTTCCGGGAGGAGCTTCATCGCCATCGGCAACGGCGGCTGCGTCTCCCCCTGTCCATCGCTGACCCATCTCTATCAACAGCCGCAAGCCGACCTGGTGACCCATCTCCTGGGGGATGCCCTGCGGGAGATGCGTTTCCGCGATCCCGACGCGTTGGATCCCGCGTGCGGGAGTTGCGCCCATTTCATGACCTGTCGCAGTGGTTGTCTGACCAGGGGGCACTACATCCAGGGGGATGTCAATCGTCAGGACCCAATCTGCCGGGATTGGAAGAAATATCAGAAGCGGCACGCAACCCATGGAGAAGCCCACCATGAAGCCCTCGCCTGACCGCCACCCGCGGGTGGTGAATCCCGCCAACATTGCCATCGGGGCAATGCATGGAACCGGTGTCGGGGGCAATGTTTTCGGGGAAGACCGGGCCGGTCTGAACCTGTGGTGGATGCGTGTGCCCGCCGGGCAGAGGCTGGAGCCCCATGCCCATCCGCCGGATGAGATCTACCTGGTGATGGCCGGTCAGGGCGAAATCATCATCGGTGATACGGTTCAAGCTATGGGTCCAGGGGAGGCGGCCTGGATCCCTTCCGGATTGGAGCATGCTTTCCACAACACCGGGGAGACCGATTGCGATATCGTCGCGTTCAGCCATCTTGCCATCGATGCCCCCAAGCCATGAATCCCCCTGGTGTCACGGCGGTTCTCGTCCAGTTGGGAGGGTTCGCCTACAGCGACGAGGCGTCCATCGCCATCGAGGCCCCGTGGACTCCACCACTGTCCGCGGGCTATCTCAAGGTTGCCGCGGAGCAGGAGGTCCCAGGGGTGAACATCCAGATCCTGGGACCTCTGGATCTGGTCGGGTTGGAGCTGGAGCAGGTGGCCGCGCGGGTTCTGGCGTACCAGCCGGCGCTGGTCGGTGTCTCCTGCTATCTTTGGAACGTGCGCGCCTCCCTGGACCTGTTGGGACTGGTCAAACGGGCGGATGCGGCCATCGTCACGGTGGCTGGCGGGGGCGAGATGTTCAATCTGGACCATCTGCGTCGAACCCCGGCTCTGGATTTGGTGATCACCGGCATGGGCGAACACCCCTTTGCCGGAGTGATCGCCAAACTGCGGCGCGGCGAGGGGATTCTGGGCGTGCCGGGGTCGGCCTGGCGGGAAGGGGAGCGGGTGGTGAGCCTGCCACCGTCTCCGCGGGCCATGGAGGCGCCGGTCATGCCCTACGCCGCGGGGGCCTTCGATCTGACGCCATACCGGCATGCCTATCTGGAGACCTATCGGGGGTGTATCCAGCAATGCGCCTACTGCTTTTTTCCGCGCAACATGAAAAAGATCCAGACCTTCCATCTGGAGCGGGTGGAACGGGAGGTGATCGCCCTGGCGGCCAGTGACGTTCGCTTCGTCGTCGTCATCGACGCCCTGTTCAACCTCTCCCACTGGGGGGAGCGTGTGTGCCGGAGCATCGCCCGCAACGGGCGGGGATTGATCTTCAGCGCCGACGTTCTGGCCGAACAGGTGAGCGCCTCTTTTTGTCGGGCCGCGCGGGAGGCCAACTTCGTGGAGTTCCAGGTGGGGTTCCAGAGCGTGAATCCCGTGGCCCTGGAGGGCATCGGTCGTCGCTACGACTTCGACGCGTTCGCCCGTGGGGTGCGGCTGATGAAGGAGCATGGGTTTCTGGTCAACAGTGACCTGATCGTCGGACTGCCGGGAGATCGCATGACGGATGTCTGGCGCGGGGTCGATCATCTGTTGGAATTGGGAGTGGATAGCGTTCGGGTGGCCCTGTTGCGGGTACTGCCGGGCACGGCGCTTTGGAATGATCATCAGGCACGGGGCATCGTCTTTTCCGGGGAGTTGCCATACTACATCGATCATACCCACTGGATGGACCGGGATGAGATCACGGCCTTTTTCATGGGTGGCAATCATCGCGTCTTCACCCCGCGGACCTGACAGAGGATGGGATAGAGGAATATGCGACGCGAAATCAACGATATCCTGTTTGTCGTTCCCCCACTGCTCCATGAACGGGTGGAGTTCTATCCGGATTTCCCCACCCCGCCTCTCGGCATCGCGTCGGTGTGCGCCAATGTTGGGGAGGGGGTCGAGGTGGCGATTCTGGACCTCTCGTTCGACGGTGGGGACGAGGATCTGAATCGGCAATTGGCCACCATCGGTCGTCATGACATGTTCGCCTTCACCGCCATGTCCACCAATTACGACCAGTTGGTGCGCGTGGTCACCGGCATGCGCGAACGGGGATTGTCGGGGATCTACCTGGTCGGTGGATCCCATGTGACCGTGGCACCGGACGAGGTGATGGGCCGAGGCCTGTTCGATATTGGCGTGGTTGGGGAGGGCGAGGAGGGGTTTCGTGCCGTGATCGCGGCCTTGCGGGGTGGTCAACCCCTGGACGCGGTGGCGGGCGTGGTGCTGCCAGGCGCGGAGGGTCGGGCGCTGCGGGGTCCGGGGCGTCCCCTGATCCGTGACCTGGACACCCTGCTCCCTCCGGCGCGGCACCTGTTGCCCATGACGCGCTATCTGGAAGAGTTCGTCCGCATCGTCGGTGTCCGGGGAACCACGCTTTCTTGCACCCGTGGTTGTCCCTACGATTGTCACTTTTGCAGCAAGGAGATCTTCGGTCGGCGTTACCGGTGTCGTTCACCCCGTTCGATCGTCGATGAGATGCTCATGTTGCGACAGCGTTATGATCTCTCCTTCTTCCAGTTCGTCGATGACGTGCTCACCGTGAACCGGCGTTTTCTGGCCGCGCTCTGCGCGGAAATCAGCGCGCGGGCCAGCGGGGTCCAGTGGCAATGCGAATCCCGCGTGGATGGCGTGACCCCTGAGTTGCTCGCAGCCATGGCCGACGCCGGATGCGTGCGGGTGATGTTCGGGGTGGAGTCGGGTGATCCCGGTATTCTGAACGCCATGAACAAAAGGATCACCCATTCCCAGATCCATGCCGCCTTTGACATGGCGCGTGCCGTGGGCATGGAAACCGGAGCATTCGTCATGCTCGGTTATCCGGGGGAGAGCGCCGACAGTCTGGATGCCACCGTGCGGGTGATCGACAGGGTACGCCCGGATGTCATTTCCGTGAGCTTCACCAACGTGCTGCCGGGGACCAAACTGTACCGCGACTTGGGAAGGGTGGCGCCCAAGGGGGTTCGAGATTATCACATTGCCCCCAATCTCGCCGCGTCTTCGGTGAGCATGGGGGAGATGGTGGAGGCCAGGGAGCGGATTTTCGAGATCGTTCGCGCGGTGAACCGGGAGCGTCCTCGACCGGGTAACGCTCCGGCCATGGGGTGAGGTGACCATGGACCCTTTCCTGAATTCGGTGTTGACCTTTGCCGAGGCCAAACCTCACCCCGATGTGGTGATGTTGGAGGTGACCCATCACTGCAATCTGAGCTGTAGCCACTGTTACAATCCGGCGGATCCGGCCATGGTCCGCGATCGTCACACACAATTGAGCACCGGGGAGTTCCTGGCCATCATCGAGGCCATCCCCGCGCCCGAGACCACCGCCCTCGCCTTCACCGGCGGCGAACCGTTGTGTCGCAAGGATCTTCCCCTGCTGGTGACGCGGGCACGTCAACGGGGATTTGCCAACATCCACCTCGACACCAATGGTCTGTTGTTGACTCCGGGCAAGGCCCGCCACCTGCAAGAATTGGGGGTGGGCAGTGTGCAGATCAGTCTGGACGGACCCGCGGTTCGTCACGATCAGCGCCGGGGGCGGGGAGCGTTTGATCGGCTGATGGCCAATCTGCCCGGTATACGGGAGGCGGGGATACGCATTACCCTCAACATGACGGTGGATGCACACAATCTGGACGTGATCCCGGAGACCTATGAGATCGCCCATCGCATGGGGGCTTGGCAATTCAAGATCGAACCCATTCTGTTCAAGGGCAATGCCATTCAGGAGGGGTACGAGTTGGATGCGGAACGCTACCTGGCCGCGGCGGTGACAGGCATCCGCGCCATCAGCGAACGACCGCCCACTCTGGTGGTGCTCGACAACCTGTTTGCCTTGGCCCTCGATCACCAGGGATCCCTGGGGTGTCCGGCGGGTCGTACCTTCTGTTTCGTTACCAAGGAGGGACGTCTGTTCCATTGTCCGGTGTTCACGGAGTTGGCGGATGCCGAACACGACGTGGTGGTCGGTGAATTCATCCAGGTCTGGCGTGAGGGGACGCTTTTCCAGAAATTACGCGACGTGGCCAACTTTGATCCCGAGTGCCAGAGCTGTCTTCATTTGGCCGAATGTGGGGGCGGGTGTCATGCCCGCGCCTTGATTGCCACAGGCTCCCTGTTCGGTCGAGATCCCATGTGTCGCATCCTCAACCAACGGCTCACGGAGGAGCAAACCGGATGAACCGCATCACCCATATCCCGGTCCAGACCCAACCCTATCGCTCCTGCCTGGAGATCCTGCGCCGGGAGGTGCGCCGTTTGGCGCTGGGCTGGCGGGCGCCAGGGGAGTTGGTGGCGATCAAATGCCACTTCGGCGAGCCGGGAGCCACACGATTCCTGCGTTCCATCTATGTGCGTGCCATCGCCGAGGGGTTGCGCGATGCCAATATGCGCCCCTTCGCCACGGATACGGTGGTGCTTTACCAGGGCCCCAGGCGCGATGCGGTGGGGTACCTGGAAGCGGTGACGCGTCATGGATTCGGTCCCGAGTCCATCGGTTGTCCGGTGATCATCGCCGATGGATTGCGCGGTACGCATCACGCCCTTGCCCCTTCCACCGTACCCGGTTCCGATGCGGTGTTCGAAATCGCGGGAGAGTTGGCCAATGTCACCCATCTGGTGGTGTTGACCCATCTCACCCTGCACGGATTCACCGGTATCGGAGGGGCGATCAAGAATGTCGGCATGGGGTGCATGGCCAGTGCCGGCAAGGCGCGCATCCATCGGGCCACCATCCCCCATATGCATCCGGAGCATTGCACCGAGTGCGGAAAGTGCGTTGCCGCTTGCGCCCATGGCGCCTTGTGGCTGGATCAGGGCATACGGCGCGATGATGCGGCCTGTACCGGCTGTTGTCACTGCATGGGCCCGTGCCGACACGGTGTACACGTATTTTCGGGGGATCCCTTGGACCGGTTCTGTTATCTGCTGACCGAAGGGGCAGCCGCCTTTCTGGCGGGCCGTCAGGGGATTTTCGTCAACGCCGTGCTCGATGTGACGCCGCAATGCGATTGCGCGTCGTTTACCTATGGTCCCGTGCATACGGATCAGGGCCTGGTGATCACCGATGACGCCTATGCCGCCGATTTGGCCAGTGTTGCCCTCCTGGAGCGCGATGCCCCCCTGACGGGTGAAACCGCCAGATTGTGGAGCTTTCTGCGTGATGCAGGTCACGCCATTTTTGGAGAAAGGAGACTGAGATGGACGACCCGAAAGAGCTGACGCCGCTTTCCGAGCAGGACAAGGAAAAGCTCAAGGAGTTGCTGCAATTGCTCAAAGCCGATAAGGACGATGGGGATGAGGAGGGATTCTTGTGTACCCATTGTCACTGCAAGGTCTGCACGGTGACCAATCCCAAAGGCGGGGAGTGAGAGCATGGCCAGCCCCAAGCCTTCCATCGCCCTGGCTGGACGGTCGGGGGCTGGCAAGACCAGCGTGGCCCGCTACCTGGAGCAACGCCATGGCTACCGTCGATGCGGTACCGGGGATGTTTGTCGCCAGGTGTGCCGACTGCTCTTTGATCATGAGGATCGGGACGTGATGAACCGGATCACCGATCTTCTCCGGGAGATGGATCCGGAGGTCTGGATACGCGCGGCCTTGCGTCTGGCTGACGGGGAGGCCCCCATCGTCTTCGACAGCATGCGTTTTGCCATGGATCATCAGATTCTCGGCAAGGCCGGTTTTGATTTTTGGTGGATCGAGGCGGAAACACGGTTACGTCATGACCGTTTGCGCGCCCGTGGGCAGGTTTTCGACCCCGATGTGGATGAAGCGCATCCCAGCGAATGCGAGACCGCGGGTCTGGCTTTTCATCGGATGCTGATCAACAACAGCGACACGCCAGAGGCCTTGCATGTCTGGATCGACCAGGCCCTGGCAGAGATAGAGAAGGGAGCGCGCGTATGGCCAATATCCTGATCACCGGTTGCAGCAGTGGAATCGGTGCCTTGACGGCAGAGCATCTGTATCGACTGGGGCATGTGGTGTTTGCCACCATGCGTGACGTCGCGGGGCGTAACGCCAGCCAGGCCGCGGCGTTGCGAGGCAAGGGGGAGGATGGGGATGGGGGCGGGATGTTCGTCCTTGAGATGGATGTGACCTCCGAGGAGTCGGTCTCCCGCGCCGTCGCGGCAATCTTGGAACACGGCGGCATCGACGTGCTGATCAACAATGCCGGGGTGGGAATGGGTGGCTACAGCGAGTGTCTGTTGCCGGATCAGGGACGTGTCGTGTTCGAGGTGAATCTGTTCGGTGCGCAGCGGGTGACTCGAGCGGTGTTGCCTGGCATGCGGGTGGCGGGTCGGGGATTGCTCATCTTCGTCTCGTCCATCATGGGGCGTTTGGTGTTTCCGTATGCCGGGATGTACACCGCCAGCAAGTTCGCCCTGGAGGGGCTGGCGCAGACCTATGCCCTTGAATTGCGAGGGAAGGGAATGGAGGTTGCTATCGTGGAGCCGGGTGGATTTGCTACGGGGTTTGGCACCCGCATGATCCTGTCTGGGGATGCGGCGCGCAATGCCAGTTATGGTGAGGCGGCTGAGATTCCCATCCAATTCTGGCGTGGCATCCTGGACTCCTTGAACGGACCAGACGCCCCCAATCCCGAGCGGGTGGCAGAGGCTATCGCCGGGATTGTCGCGGCCCCACCAGGGACGCGTCCCTTGCGAACGGTGGTGGCTCCCGGGCTCGATCATGTGGTTGGGACGCTGAACGAGCAATGGCGGGAGGTGCAGGAACGGCTTCTGGGCCAGGGCTAGTGGCTCAACCGGGCTGATTTGACTATCTTACGATAATCGTTTACTCTCCTTGCCAAAGGGTATGATCCAGCAAGGGAGTTCCAGAAATGGCAAAATAGGTTGTTCGACTGACCACCACGTTTTCTCCCGGTCGGGGCCTTGCTCTGCCGCTTCACGAAAGGAGGATCCTGCGATGGCGGCTTGGAGGAATTGCTGGAGTTCTTCCGCAACCGCTCCTCCAGAATCTTCCGCATCAACTCCGCAATCTGCTCTTGCTGGCGGGCAACCAGCGCTCGCAGTTCCTGGTTCTCTTCCCGAAGACGCAGATTTTCTTCACGGAGGCAATGGTTCTCCTGCCGAAGCTGCCTATTCTCCTCAATCAAACGCTGAATGTTCGACTCCATGATATTGTTCATGGATGAGAAGCTGACTATCAATAATCATTATTGTCCTTGTCATGGATGATCTGAACACCCGCAAGCCGGCCTCGCTGTATCAGGCATTCGAGCCGCAGGAAGCGAGGCGGTTACCGGACCGTCTTGAGATTCATTATACACCGAAACACGGCAGTTGGCTGAACATGGCAGAGAAGAAATATGAGATTGCGGCTCACTAAGCGCCATTGGGGGGGTGCGACTCCACAACATGGCCGTTATCGTGAAATGCCTGTGAAAGGCAAAAGCAAAGAGAAAATCTCGGAGGCGCTGACTCCGAATCTCTGCCGGGGACCGAACCGGACCCCGACTTTACCATGGAACTCCCGAAGGGAGGTCCATGGTACGGGGGGTGAGGGGGGACTCCCTTACTCAAAAATAGATCGCATCCATGATCTCATGCAGCTTCTGCAACTCCTGCTGCAACGCGTCCATGAAGGCGCCTGGTCCGCTTTCGATCAACGCCGCCACCTCCTGGGTGTCCACCTCCCGCTCCATCCGTTTCAACAACTGGATCGCCAACGCGTTGTGATCCAACGTGTCCAGACACCGCTCCACCTCGCGCAGACAGTAAGCAAACGCACGCGGAAAACGACGGTCACGCAGCAGAAAGGTGACCACATCCACGCCAGTCACACGCGGATTGACATAACGCCGGTACATCGCCTCGCCGGAGACCGATCGCAGCAGGTTCAACCACAACAGATCCATGCCGTCGTGAAACTTCACGGCGGTCACATCCACATCCAGAATCCGGGTACACATGTCGGCCCGCTCCATGTGCTGGCCCATGCTGAAAAAATCAAACGCCGGCCCCCGCGACAACGTGCCCATCAAAATCCCCACCAGGGTCTGACACCGCCCGATCACCTCGTTCAGAAAATCGTGCCGATGGGCCGCTTCCACCCCATGCGTGCCCTGTTCCTTGAGAAACAGGGTCATGTCGTTGAGCCACTCCCACATCTTCACCGGAAAAATATCACGCATGGTGCGCAGATTCTCGCGGGCAGAATCCACCGACGAGAACAACGACGAGGGATTGTTCGTGTCGTTCAACAAAAAGCGCGTCACCCCCTCCTCGCCCGGCGGCGCGCCGCTGGCCGCGAACGCATCGTGGCCGCCGGTAATGGTCACCAACCGGTTCCAACCCTGGGTACGCCCCACGCTCGGCTGGTCCAACAACAGCGTCCCGGTGACGCTCACCAACCGCGCGGTGTTCTCGGCCCGCTCCAGATAACGCGCCATCCAATAAATGTTTTCCGCCACTCGCGAAAGCATGGTGTCACTCCTCCGTCGCCACGATCCAGGTATCCTTGCTGCCGCCGCCCTGCGAGGAGTTGACCACCAGGGAACCCTTGCGCAACGCCACGCGCGTCAACCCGCCCGCCGTGACCGCGCTCTCCTTGGCCTGGAGAATGAACGGACGCAGATCCACATGCCGCGGCTCCAGCACACCGCTTTCGGTCAACGTGGGCACGGTCGAGAGCGAAATCATCGGTTGGGCGATGTAGTTGCGCGGATCGGCCAGGATCCGTCCGGCCATCGCCTCGCGCTCGGCAGCCGAGGCCATGGGACCGATCAACATCCCATACCCGCCCGACTCGTTGGCCGGCTTGACCACCAACTGGTCGAGATGCTCCAACACATAACGCCGCTCATCCTCCAGATGACACTTCCAGGTCTGAACATTGGAGAGAATCGGCTCCTCGCCCAGATAAAACCGAATCATCTCCGGCACATGGGCATAAACCACCTTGTCATCCGCCACCCCGGCGCCCGGCGCGTTGACCAGCGCCACCCGACCGCTCCGCCAGGCGCGCATCAACCCCGGCACTCCCAGTTGCGAATCGGGGTGAAACGCCTCGGAATCCAGAAACAGATCATCGACGCGCCGGTAGATCACATCCACCTGTTGCAGCCCGGAAATGGTCTTCATCATCACCCGGTTGTCCTCGTCCACCACCAGGTCGCGTCCCTCGACCAACTCCAACCCCATGCGCTGGGCCAGATAGACATGCTCGAAATAGGCGGAGTTGTAGATCCCCGGCGTCAACACCACCACCCGCGGCGGATCGCGTCCCGGCGGGGCCAGGGCGGCCAGGGTGTCGTAGAGACGGGCCGGATAGTCATCCACCGGCAGAATGCGCTGGGTGCCGAACAACTCCGGAAAGACCCGCTTGGTGATCTGGCGGTTCTCCAGCATGTACGAAACCCCGGAAGGCACCCGCAAGTTGTCCTCCAGCACCAGCATGCGACCATCCCGGTCGCGGATCAGATCGCTGCCGCAGATGTGCGCCCAAACCCCGAACGCCGGCTTGATGCCTACGCACTGCGGACGGAAATTGCGCGACATGGCCAACAAGTCACCCGGAAAAACTCCTTCGCGGATGATGCGCTGTTCGGCGTAGATGTCGCCGATGAAGAGATTGAGGGCGGTCAGGCGCTGAATCAATCCCCGTTCCACGGTCTGCCACTCCTTGAACGGGATCAGACGCGGAATGATGTCGAACGGCCAGGCGCGGTCGATGTTGTCCCCCTGGGAATAGACCGTGAAGGTGATCCCCAGGTTGAGGATCGTCGCCTCGGCGGCGCGCTGTCGCGCCTGCAACTCCTCCAGGCCCAGACCGCTCAAATTGCGAAACAGACCTTCGGCACCAACCCGTGGTTGACACGTCGGGGTCAGCAGTTCATCGTGCGCCGTGGTGAAGGGATAGGAACTCCAGGCCATGCTCATCGCTCGTGATACTCCATGCACCGCACTGTTTGGATCAGGACCAAGGGAGAAACGTGTTTCTCTAAAAGCTCCAAAACGCAACCTCCGGGCCATGCCCGGCAAACAGGTGATTCCACGCGAGAATCCTGGTTTCAGGCGCCGGGTTGGTGCCCCCCGCATGCATCGGATGGACGCCATTCTGCCCGACAAATAATCAATTCTTGCTTACTTTATGCTTCTTTGACCAAAATATAAACAACAAATTCCATCCCAATCTGGGTTATCCGTCGAATTCCCTTGCAAAAACCACCCTTGGCGCGGATCTTGTAGCACATCGATCAAACATTTTTCGTCGTTCGAGGCTCTCCGGCCAGGGCCGAACCGCCTCTCAAGCAACCCTTGCAACAGACCAAACATACCATCATGACCATCCGCGTTGCCATTCGCCATCACACCCGCTATCAATACGACCGCCCCGTGAACCTCGGGCCGCACATTTTCCGGCTGCGCCCCGCGGTCCACAGTCGCACGCCAATCCGCGCCTACGGCATGAAGATCGAGCCTGCCAACCACTTCATCAACTGGCACCAGGACCCCTTCGGCAACCATCTGGCGCGGGTGGTCTTTCCGGAGCCCTGCACCGCCATGGAGATCGACGTGGAGGTGATCGCCGAGATGTCGGTGATCAATCCGTTCGACTTCTTCGTGGAAGAGTACGCGGAACACTACCCCTTCGCCTACGAGCCGGGTCTGGAGTGCGAACTGACCCCCTATCTGGCCACCGGACCGGCGGGTCCGCGGCTGCAAGCCTGGCTTGAAGAAGTGCCGCGCGAACCGGTCAACACGGTGAACTTTCTGGTGGGACTCAACCAGCGGCTCTGTCAGGAGATCGGCTACACGATCCGCCTCGAACCCGGCGTGCAGGAGAGCGAGGCGACCCTGACCTGCAAAACCGGTTCCTGTCGCGACAGCGCCTGGCTGCTGGTCGAGATTCTGCGCCATCTCGGGTTGGCGGCGCGTTTCGTCTCCGGCTATCTGGTGCAACTCACCCCGGACGTGCGCGCTCTGGACGGCCCCTCGGGACCGGAACAGGATTTCACCGATCTGCACGCCTGGGCCGAGGTGTATGTTCCCGGCGCGGGGTGGATCGGGCTCGATCCCACCTCCGGACTCTTCGCCGGCGAAGGACACATTCCCCTGGCCTGCACCCCGCAACCGGCCAGCGCCGCGCCGGTGAGCGGCCTGATGGATCCCTGCGAGACCGAATTCTTCTTTGAGAACACGGTCACCCGCATTCTGGAGCATCCGCGCGTCACCAAGCCCTACACCGACAAGAGCTGGGCTGCGGTCCGCGCGCTGGGCGCGGCCCTGGACGAACGGCTCAACGCCGACGACGTGCGCCTGACCATGGGCGGCGAACCCACCTTCATCGCCACCGAACACACCGAAGCTCCGGAGTGGAACTTCGCCGCCGACGGTCCCCACAAGCGCCGTCTGGCCACGGATCTCACCGCCCGACTCTTCAACCGGTTCGCGCCGGGCGGGGTGTTGCAGCTCGGCCAGGGCAAATGGTATCCCGGCGAACCTCTGCCGCGTTGGCGGCACTCCTGTTTCTGGCGCAAGGATGGCGAACCGGTGTGGCGCGATTCCACCCTGCTGGCCTGGGGCAAGAGCCGACTGGGCCACAACCCCGCCCTCGGCGAACGTTTCCTGACCGGCCTGGCCGTCGAGTTGGGAGTACGCGCGCAAGACGTGCTTCCGGCCTACGAGGATCCCTTCTACCACCACTGGCAGATGTTGCGTGCGCCGGTGGATCGGGATCCGACCCGGGCGGACGAGAAGGACTCCCTGGACCAAAAACGGCTGGCCACGCTGCTCAATCGCGGCCTGGAAACGCCCACCGGACACCTGCTGCCAATCACCCGCGATCCGGACGGCTGGCGATCCTCCCCCTGGCCGTTTCAGAGATCGGATCTCTATCTGGTGCCGGGCGACTCGCCGATGGGATTGCGTCTGCCCTTCGACGCCCTGCCCGATGCCTGCGCCCGAGCCGAGGAGATGCCGGAGGAGCACTCCCTGTTCGCGGAGCTTCCGCCCCTGCCGCCCCGCGAACGGTTCGATGCCGACCCGCTGCGCCAGAGTCCGGACGATCCGCCCCGCGCCCCGTTTTCGCTTGCGCGGGTGGTGCGTTCCGCCCTCTGCGTGGAACCCCGCGACGGGGTGTTGCACATCTTCCTGCCACCCGTTGGGATGCTGGAGCACTATCTGGAGCTGATCGCGGCCATCGAACGGGTGGCGGCGAGCCTGGCGGTTCCGATCCTGATCGAGGGGTACGAACCGCCCAACGACACCCGTCTGGTGCGCCTGCTGGTCACCCCGGATCCGGGAGTGATCGAGGTCAACGTCCATCCCGCCGCCTCCTGGCGGGAGATGGAGGAGACCACGCTCACCCTCTACGAAGAGGCCCATCTCAGCCGTCTGGCCACGGAAAAGTTCATGCTGGATGGCCGGCATACCGGTACCGGCGGCGGCAACCATGTGGTGATCGGCGGGGCCACCCCCGCGGACAGCCCCTTGTTGCGACGTCCGGATCTGCTGCGCAGCCTGATCACCTGCTGGCAGCACCATCCTGGACTCTCCTACCTCTTCTCGGGTCTGTTCATCGGTCCGACCAGCCAGGCCCCCCGCGTGGACGAGGCCCGTCCCGAGTCGCTCTACGAACTCGAGATCGCCTTCCAGCAGATGCCGATCGGCGATGTGAACCAACCGTGGCTGGTGGACCGGCTGTTCCGGCACCTGCTGGTCGATCTGACTGGCAACACCCATCGCGCCGAATTCTGCATCGACAAGCTCTACTCCCCGGACGGACCCGCCGGTCGGCTGGGCCTGTTGGAGCTGCGCGCCTTCGAGATGCCACCGCATGCCCAGATGAGCCTGGTGCAGATGCTGCTGCTGCGCGCCCTGATCGCCTGGTTCTGGCGCGAACCGTACCAGGGTCCGCTGGTGCGCTGGGGCACGGCGCTGCACGACCGCTTCATGCTGCCCCATTATGTGCGTCGCGACGTGCAGGAGGTGATCGCCGGATTGCGTCGCGCCGGGATTCCTTTCCAGGATGACTGGATCGAACCATTCGTCGAGTTCCGTTTTCCACGCCTGGGCGCGGTCACCTTCGACGACCTTCATCTGGAACTGACCATGGCCATCGAACCCTGGCACGTCCTCGGCGAAGAGCTGACCCGACAGGGAACCTCCCGTTTCGTGGACTCCTCGCTGGAGCGGGTCCAGGCCAAGGTCACCGGCCTTACCGAGGGACGCCACATCCTCACCTGCAACGGACGGCGCGTGCCTCTGCGTCCCACCGGCGCCCACGGCGAACAGGTGGCCGGAGTCCGTTTCCGGGCCTGGCAACCCCCGTCGGCGCTCCATCCCACCATCGGCGTCCACACCCCGCTGATCTTCGATCTGGTCGATACCTGGAACGGCCATTCGCTGGGTGGCTGCGTCTATCACGCCGCCCATCCGGGTGGACGCAACCACGAATTCTTTCCGGTCAACAGCTTCGAGGCCGAGGCACGACGCGGCATCCGCTTCCAGGAGTTCGGCCACTCTCCAGGGAACATGCGCGGCATTCCTCCCGAAGAACCGCCGGGTGAATACCCCCATACCCTTGACATGCGGAGGCGATCCGGGTACTGATTCCCCCGCCATGGAGAATTCACGCCCAAACCCTTCGCCCGTCACCTCACGGTTGCGGGAGTATCGTCCGCCCATCGGATACGACGAGGCCATCGGACCGGATGGCCTGTTGCGTCCCGGCTGGCATCCGCTGTTCGAGCACCTCGACGAACAAGGCATCCCGCGCGTCGAGGCGCTGCGCCAGCAGGCCCGGCAACTCCTGCTGGAAAACGGCATCACCTACAACCTGTTCCAGAACGAAACCGAGGGCGCCCGCTCCTGGGATCTGGACCTCCTGCCCCTGATTCTGATCGAGGAGGAGTGGCTCAAGCTGGAACGGGGGCTCAAACAACGCCACCGGGTGCTGGAACTGCTGCTCGAGGATCTTTACGGCCATCAAGGGGTGATCCGCGCCGGAGTCGTGCCCGGACCACTGATTTTCGGCGCCTCGGGCTACCTTCGCGCCTGTCACGGTCTGCCCAGACCCAAGGGTTCGCCCCTTCCCTGGTGGGCCGCGGACCTGACCCGTGACACGTCTGGCAACTTCCTGGTGATCGGCGACCACCTCCACTCCCCGACCGGCAACGGCTATGCCCTGGAAAACCGCCAGATCCTCTTTCGACTGCTGCGCCAACCCCTGAACGAAAACCATGTGCGGCTGCTGTTGCCCTTCTTCACCGCGCTGCGCAACCACCTGAACGATGCCTCGCCCCTCCCCAAGGAGGATCCGCGCACCGTACTCCTCACCCCCGGTCCGGAGGATAAACTCTACTTCGAACACGCCTTCCTGGCCAACTACCTGGGGCTGACCCTGGTGCAGGGCGAGGATCTCACCGTGCGCAACGGACGCGTCCACCTGAAAACCCTGGATGGACTCCATCCGGTGGATGTGGTGCTGCGCATGTTGCAGGATCGATTGTGCGATCCCCTGGAACTGGACGAAACCTCCTTTCTGGGGGTGGCCGGTCTGATCCAGGCGATCGCCGGACAAAAGGTGGCGGTCCTGAACCATCCCGGAGCCGCAGTTCTGGAAAATCCGTCCCTGCTGGCCTACTACCCGGAGATCTGTCACCACTTTCTGGGCGAAGAACTGCTCCTGCCGGTACTGCCCACCTGGTGGTGCGGCGATCCGGATTCCCTCGCCCAGGTGCTGGCCGATCCCGAACCGCTCCTGATCCGAGCGGTCTCCCAACCGGGTCAACCCGCCCGAACGCTCACCCCGGATCCGAACTGCCCGGTACGTCAGGCCCTGCTCGCCCGCCCCCAGGAGTTCATCGCCCAGGTTCCGGTGCGCCCCTCCACCCTGCCGGTGTTGACCCCGGAGGGGTTCCGGCCCGGTCATCTGGTGCTGCGCACCTTCTCCACGGCAGGCTTGAACGATACCGAAGTCATGCCCGGCGGACTGGCGCGGGTGATCTTCGATCCCGGCCCGGTCAACACCCTGAACGGCCACGCCGACATCACCAAGGATGTCTGGGTGCTCTCCCCGGATCCGGTGGCCCGCTCCAACCGTCTGCCCCTCGATCGCCTCTCCGAACCGTCGTTCTTCACCGGCGAGATCTCCAGCCGCATGGCGGAAAATCTCTTCTGGATGGGCCGCTACGCCGAACGCAGCGAAAACGTGCCGCGTCTGTTGCGCGTGCTGCTGCTCTTGCCCCGTCCTGAAGGGGGTGAGGTGCGCGAAACGGGAGAACGGGCCGCCCTGCGGGTGCTCTACCGCGCTCTGACCACCATCACCGCCACGGAACCCGGATTTATCGGTGAAGGGGCGGAAGAGCGTCTCCTCGATCCAGAGGAGGAGTTGCTCGCGATCATCCGGGCACCGGAACGGCTGGGCAGCGTCTCATCGTCGATCCAGTCCCTGATCCTGGCGGCCCATCGGGTACGCGAACGCCTTTCCAACGACACCTGGCGGGTCATCATCCAGGTGCGCGGCCTGCGTCAACGCCTGGCCGGCGAGAAGAGCAGCGCCGACATGGTGGGCGAAATGGAACGGTTGATCACCACCCTGGCGGCCCTGGCGGGACTGGGACAGGAGAACATGACCCGCGGCCTGGGATGGCGGTTTCTGGAGCTGGGTCGCCGTCTGGAACGGGCCATCTTCGTGGTGAGACTGCTGCATGCCACCCTGATCGAATCCCTCCCTCCGGAAGGCGAGCGCCTGCTTTTGGAGTCCCTGTTGAATGTGGGCGACAGCAGCATCACCTATCGGCGCCGCTATCGGACCCACATGGCGATCAAGCCGTTTCTGGAGCTGATCCTGCTGGACGAGGCCAACCCGCGCGGTCTGGCCAGTCAACTGGCCCTGATCGAGGAGCATGTGCTGGCTCTGCCCCGCCACGCCGCCATGCCCGGACATCGCACCGCCACGGGACGAATCGTGCTCGAGGCGTTCAACGTCTTGCGCCTTTCCGATCCGGATCTGCTCGCCCTGGTCGGGGACGAGGGGAAACGATCCAATCTGATCGACCTGCTCGACCGGTTGAAAAACCTGCTGCCTCTGCTCTCGGTCGAGCTGGCCAACGCCTTTTTCCAGCACTCCTCCTCGCGCGCGCTGCGTGGCGTCAGCCGGTGATGCCATGGCCTACCGGGTCCGACACATCACCCGTTACCAGTTTGCCGAACCGGTTTCGTTGAGCCACAACCTCGCCTGGCTGCAACCCCGCCCCACGGCGCGTCAAACCCCCTTGACCTTTGAGATCAAGATCACCCCCTCACCCGCCATTCTCGCCCCGCGGGTGGATCTGCATGGCAACCACGCCCACTACTTCGAGGTGACGGAACCGCACCGTTCCCTGGAGATCGAATGCTTGAGCCAGGTGGAGATCCTGCAACGTCTGCCGGTGCCTCTGGATGACTCCCCTCCCTGGGAGGAGGCACGGGATCTTTTCGCCCGCTCCTGGGACCCACGCATTCGCATGGCCAGCGCCTTCACACTCGACTCTCCCCTGGCACGACGCACCGAGGATCTGTCGAGATACGGTGCCCCCTCCTTTCCTCCCGGACAACCGCTGCTGATGGCGGTCGAGGACCTGATGCGGCGCATCCACAAGGAGTTCGCCTACCGACCCCGTGTCACCACCATTTCGACCCCGTTGGCGGAGATCCTGGAGAAGCGCCACGGCGTATGCCAGGACTTCGCCCATGTCGCCATCGGCGTGTTGCGGTCGCTGGGACTGGCGGCCCGTTATGTAAGCGGCTATCTCGAAACACTCCCCCCACCCGGACGTCCCCGTCTGGTGGGCGCGGACGCCTCGCATGCCTGGTTTGCGGTGCTCTGTCCGGTGCAGGGTTGGATCGATTTCGATCCCACGAACGATCTGTTGCCCAGCGATCGACATGTCACGCTCGCCTGGGGCCGGGACTATTCGGACGTCCCCCCCTTGAAAGGTGTGGTGCTGGGTGGCGGACGCAATCCGGTCATGGAGGTGAGCGTGGACGTGCAGCGCGAGGCACCGGGTTCCGGGTGATTCCGGATTCTCGTGGTTTGACCGACGACTCAATTGACAAGCCGGTCATCAATTCGTAAAAATACCGATCTGCCCACTTCGCATCCCCCCAGCGAGGCCGGACACGCCGACGTAGCTCAACTGGCAGAGCAACGGATTTGTAATCCGTAGGTTAGGGGTTCGATTCCCCTCGTCGGCTCCAATGAAATCAATGTGTTAAAGCCGCTCGCAAGGTGGCCGTTTTTGTTTCAGTACCCACATGGTACCCACTAGAAAAATTTCCTGTAACGCGCCAAGCAAAATGAGAATTGCCTGTTGTAAAATGGCGACTGTTTTGACAATAAGTGACGACTCTTTTGAGAATCGGAACG